>CAZROZ010000015.1:0-16007 GCA_964601745.1 uncultured Lachnospiraceae bacterium
ATGTTGATCAATATGGTAGTCCTCCCCATGTGGCTGGATCATGACATTACAGGGTATCCGAAATTGATGCTTGTTCTTTCTGTCGTAGCGATTCCTTTGCTCCTCTTGGAATATTTCTACACAAAGGAGAGGGTCATCGAAGATGTGGCTGATACGATCGGAACGGAGAATGAGAACAATATCCCCATCCGGGATCAGTTAAAGGCACTTCTCACCAACAGATATTTTGTGCTCTTTACCATTCTTGTCACGGTATCAGGTATTGTGGACAATTTTAAGGGTGGTAATGTCCAGTATTTTTACATCAAATATATTCTGGACGGGGAGCACAATCCCATGATGTACACGATATTCCAGGTGATTACCGGCGCACCCGTGGGAATCGGCGCTTTTATCATTTATCCCCTGGCAAAAAAATTCGGAATTCGCAATATCTCCATTGCGGGTTACTCCATGATGCTTATTGGGAGTATAATCGGTCTGTTGTTTCCTGCCAACATCCCAGTGGTTATGGCGGCAGGTTTTCTCAAAAATATGGGAATGCTGCCCAATTCTTATATCATTGCCACCCTGCTTTGCTATGCATTTGACAGCGTGGAGTTCAAGTCTGGACTGCGGCTGGAGGGGCTCATGGGTGCTGCGATTATCACTGCGGCGCAGAGCCTCATCTATGCGCCTTTCGCCGGAGGGTTTGAATCCACTATTCTGCGGATGGGCTTTGTAGACGCGGCCGGTGTAGTACCCAGCAGTGATGTGCTGAGATTTTTTACCATCGCTTTTTATGCTTTTGATATTTTCATGGCTGCCGTATACGTGATTATTCTGCCATTTATCGATGTAGAGAAACATTTGCCTGAGATCAGCACAGAATTGACACGCCGCCGGAAAGAAGCCGTGCTCGCTAGAGGAGAGGAATGGATCGAGCCGGAGGAACAGGAACGCAGAGAACGGGAGGCGCTGCTGGAGGAAGCGGAGCGAGAGCGCATTGCTGATTTGAGAGAAAAATGCAATAAGCATGGCCTAGATTTTGAGACAGAAAATGCCAAGTATCTGGAAAAGAAGGCAAGAAAAGAGAGAAAACAAAAAGGAAACAAAAAATAGACCCTAGGGGCAGTGATTTTTTGTCATGCAAGAGGGAACCAATCATCAACCATGTAAAAACATGTGAAACGCTGTCGTCTCCTGACGATTTTCCATGGAACATTCAGCCATCGACATCGTTTTTGTTGAACGTAAATCTAGAATGATCAAAACAGAATTCAGCCTGTCCTCCACTGGAAGGATCCCTGGTGTGGGCTTCCTGCGCGGGGCGATGCCGTCTTGTTCTTTTACCAGCGCAAATAGGCTTTGTGTCGAGCAGAAGGAAATAGGATTGAATTCGGAATAAAAATAGATCATAATGAGTTGGCACTGGTTTTATGGAAAAGAAAAATAGATCATAATGAATGGACACTGGTTTTACGGATAGGATTTGTCTGGCATTGCAGAAATAACGGCAGGAGGGACACGATGGAGAGAGAAGGAAATTTCGGCGAGCTACATTTTCTGGGAAGCGGCAGTGCGTTCGCGGTGCGCAGAGGCTGCAATTGTGCCTATTTTACAATCGGCGAGGATTTGATTTTCTTTGACATGGGAGGCGATGCGCTGGGAAAAGCGGTGCGTCTCTCCCTCTTTGACGGAATCCGAAAAGTCCATATTTTTATCACGCACATGCATCCGGATCACGTGGGAGGCCTGGGCTATACCATTTTGTATTTGCATCACAAGGTGCTGCATGGGGATGCGACTAAAATCTGTGTCTATTTTCCTGGACCGGATCTTGTCTCTTTTTTGCGGATGCAGGGGGTAGAAGAGGGGAGGCACTATATGCTGTATGCAAACCTGTGGGATGAGATGTTCCTGGATGATGAAACAGAGAAACATCCGGAGTACAGTTTTGAGCCAACTACCCACACGGATAGTTTCGGCCCTCATGTGTACGGTATTGATTTGAAACTAGAGAAGGAATTTCACATCTTTTACAGCGGGGACAGCAATCAAATGAACCCTCTCTGCCTGCAGATTCACAATTATACCGCCGTTTATCACGAAGTGACTATGGAAAATGCCAGCCCCCGGCATTTTCCATATTCAAAATTACTCTGGCTCACGTCCTCGTTTGCCCCGGATCAAAAAAAGAAAATTCATTTGATGCATCTTGATGATGATTTTGACACTACTCGGGCGATTGCGGATGGCTATTGCGTGGTGGAAAACGAGAAATTGCCCTAAGGGAAACGGCACGAAAAAGTTTGCCTGTTGTTTGTCCGGACAAAGTGACTTCTAAAACGGAGCTCTTTTCTCCTCCAAAAATATCTCAGAAAAAAAAGACAGCCGATTTCGAATTTGAGATCGACTGTCTACCTTTAATTCTGGTTATAGTTAACGACATAATTCACGTCATTTTGATTTTCAATTATTTGTTGCGTCTTAATGCTCCTTGATCCCTAAACATGAAATTTTCAACGTCGTTAACTATAGGGTGATTACCTGCCACAAATCATTACGGAAAGCCCACAGAGCATTCTAAATAATTTATGGAAGGGAAATTGAGCATCCATCAAGCAAGATTACCTGCGAAGGGGAAACATCAAACATTCCAAGAGCTCTTTTCCAAATATGGAGGGAATATCGGCACTTATTTATTCAGCTTAATGTCCTTTAAAAGCGAACCCAAGCTGGTGGATGCGTTGCCTTTGGATTTATAAGAATTGGGACCGGAACCACTGTCTCTTCTGCCGGATTCTTTTCCATCCACACCTTTCATCGTGAGGCTGATCTTCCCGTCTTTGATATCCAAGACCTTGACTTTGACCTCGTCCCCCTCCGAGACGACTTCATTGGGGGTCTTAATCCGATGATCCGCCATTTGCGAGATGTGGACCAAACCGGAGAGACCATCTTCCAGTGCGACAAATACGCCGTAGGGGGTGATCTTGTCCACCTTGCCGGTCATGACAGTGCCCTTTTTCAGGGTAGCCATTCGATCCGCTTTGATCTGTTTGGCCTTCTCTCTGGCCACTTCCCGGGCGGAGAGCACCAGACGGCGGGCCTCCTTCTCGGCGGTAATGACGGTGACCTCCACAGTCTTGCCGACCCAGTCTTCCAAATGCTCCACATATTCCAGAGCCAGGTGAGACGCGGGAATGAAACCGCGGATGCCGGAAATGAAAGCGGTGACACCGCCTTTCACCACGCTGGCAATCTTGACCTCATAGCGCTTATGCGATTTCAGTGCCTCGGTGAAGTCGTCCCAAGCCAGCTTATTGTCAGCTCTGCGCTTGGAGAGAACAATACGGCCATCCCGCTTATCCTCCCGCATGACGAGGCAGGTGACAGGGTCTCCGATATGCATGTCGCTGTGAATGGAGAAGGACCGGTCCGCACTGCATTCTGCCAGGGGAATGTATCCTTCCACATAATAGTTGAGGTCTACGCTCGCTTCGTTGTCAGAGATACCGCAGATTGTGCCGTTCACCAGGTCGCCGGAATTTAATTTCTTGAAGGATTTGGAGATGTCATCCGCATAGTCTGCCATAGACTCCGCGGGAGCCTTTTCTTTTTTAGTGTCCGGCGACTCTTCTCCGGCATCTTTTTCAACCTCTGCCGGTGGAACTTCTTCTGTCGGTGATTCTGGCGCAGACGATTCTGGAACAGCCGCCTTGGTGCTTTCCGTTGTAGGGGCTTCCTCTGGCGCCTCCTCTGCCAAAGAATCTCCTGTCACAGAGGCTTTTGTCATAGTCTCCTCTGTCTGAGCCTCGGCATTTATTTCTTCTGGAGCGTTTTCCTCTGCGGGAATGTCCTCTGCCTGGATTTCAGTCTCTGCGGGGGCGCTTCCCACAGGCATTTCTGCCGTTTCCTCTTCAGGGGCAGCGGTCTCTTCTGGCTTTCCCGAGTCTTCTATCACAATTCCAACTATATTATTATTCTCTTCCATCTTTGGTTGCCGTCCTTTCTTCGATTGATGCGTGTAGTATACCAAACTTTTCGAATAATTTCAATGAAAAATGCATAGGCATTGAAATACATGACTAATCCATTTTTCCACCCGTTCTTTCACGATGGATAAAGGTTTTCCGCAGTCGCTTGCCGTGGAGTTTACCTCTGGAAAACAATTCCAATTACTCGGCTATGGAGCGGTGCAGAGGTTGCTTGTCCGTCTTTGGATTCATGACGACTTGAATGAGGCGAAGTTGACAGCATTGTCGAATGTTTTAAGTGCGCGATCCTCTTTTTTTGCGTTTGACAGGAGTAAACATTTGGCGGTAAACTATAGCGAAAAAGGAAGGAGCGGGAATGACCATATTTTCCGCCTTTTCAGCTGGTGGACGAGTAGCCACGAAAAACCAATTTTACACACTGGAATCAAAGAAGGCGGAGAACGGCTTATGAGTATACGGGAGGACGCAGAGCAGATCATCCGGGAATCCATTCGGCAGGTATTACCAGATAAGGCAGTGGTGAGGGCACTGCAGGGAAAGAAATTCGGCTCGGGGAGAGTGCTGGTCGTGGCTGTCGGAAAAGCGTCGTGGCAGATGGCGAATGCCGCCGCAGCGGTCCTGGGAGAAAGACTGGACGGCGGTGTGGTGATCACCAAATACGGACACGTGAAAGCGCCCATTCCCGGGATCATCTGTGTGGAAGCAGGTCATCCGGTACCGGATGAAAATTCTTTTAAGGGGACGAAACTGGCACTGGATCTAGTGGCAGGACTTTCTGAGGAGGACACGGTCCTTTTCCTTTTGTCCGGGGGAGGAAGTGCCCTATTTGAGCAGCCCCTGATTTCCGGGGAAGAGCTCTTTGATGTGACCAGACAACTGCTGGCCTGCGGCGCGGACATTGTGGAGATGAACACCATCCGCAAGCGGCTTTCCGCTGTAAAAGGCGGAAAATTCGCCAAATTATGCGCACCCGCGAAGGTGTACAGCATAGTGCTCAGTGATATCCTGGGCGATCCGTTGGACATGATTGCCTCCGGTCCCGCTTATCCCGATACCAGTACTTGTGAGCAGACACTGGCATTGGTGCGAAAGTATCATCTGCGACTTAGCCCGCAGGCTCAGGCATGTTTAGAGATAGAGACGCCGAAGGAACTCTCCAATGTGGAGACTGTGGTCACCGGCAGTGTGCGCGATCTCTGTCAGGCAGCGGCAAAAGCGTGTGAGGAGCTGGGTTACAACGCGTTGTTTTTGACAGACCAGCTGTGCTGTGAGGCCCGTGAAGCAGGTTCCTTTCTCGCGTCGATTGCCAGGAGTCATCAAGATACCGAAGACAGCTTGGCATTTTTAGCCGGTGGTGAGACAGTGGTTCACTTGACCGGAAGCGGAATGGGAGGAAGAAATCAAGAGCTTGCCCTTGCCGCGGCGGCAGGGATTGCGGGATTACGGGATACCGCAGTTTTCTCTGTGGGAAGTGACGGCACGGATGGTCCCACTGACGCAGCGGGAGGCTATGTGGATGGGCTTACCCAGGATCGGCTGCTTCAAAAGGGGTTCGATCCTTATCAGGTGCTGCGGGAGAACGACGCCTATCACGCGCTGCAGGAGGTGGAAGGCCTCATCATGACAGGGGCGACAGGGACCAATGTCAACGATGTGGCAGTCGTATTGATTAAACGGGAATAGCGGAGAGGATAGGAGGAATGGCAATGTTCGATCAGATTGGGAGAGTACTGGAAAATGCGGGATACCGCAGAGTGATCGTAAATATTGCCGGAGTCGGTCTTTATCTGCAGGAGAGAATAGAACAAGTCTGTGCCGTGACAGTGCTGGATTGCGGCGCTGGAGACGCGTTTACCAGAGAACAATATGAAAACATTCAGGATCAAATTCGGGCGATGGTCCGGCAGGGATCCGGAAAGCCAGTGGTGACCTTGGGGATTCTCATCAGTTCCTCTGTGGACGCGGCTCGCGGCATTTATTCTCAGCGGGAATACAGCTGGATTGTAGACACGCTGTATCGGCGGCTGCTGGTATATGATGATTTTCCTCCGGTATATAATGAGATACGAAAATCCATCGAGGAGATGCTCTACGGATCTGACTATCCGTATTTGGAGCAGCCCAGGAATACGCCGCCCTGCCAGCCAGCACCGGTGAGAAAAAGGGTGAAGCTTTTTGCCTTTTCTCCAGTGAACACCACGATTATTGTATGTAATGTGGCGATTTTTCTTCTTTTTACGCTGGACCCGAGCAGCAGGAAGACCCAGCGGATCTTCGAATGGGGTGCGCTGTACTGGCCTGCGGTGTTCCTGGGGAACCAGTACTGGAGACTTGTCACTTACATGTTCCTGCACCAGGGTTTCTCCCACATTTTTAACAATATGCTAGTGCTTGCTTTCCTAGGGGATAATCTGGAGCGTGCGCTGGGCAAATTCAAATATCTGATTTTGTACTTTGGCTCTGGAATCCTGGCAGGACTGACTTCCCTTGTCTGGACTTATCAGCAGGGACGCTATACGTTTGGAGTCGGGGCGTCCGGTTCTATTTTCGGCGTGATCGGCGCATTGATTTTTGTGCTTGCTTCAAACCGGGGCAGATTAGAGGACCTGGGAATTTTTCGATTGCTGTTTTTTGCCTTCTTGACATTATACAGTGGATTCACAAGCCAAGGTGTGGACAATGCGGCTCATGTGGGCGGCGTGATCGCGGGATTTTTATTGGCAGCGCTGCTTTATCGCCGGAAAAAGTCTAGCCGGCAGGAAGCAGAATCCACATGGATGAGATGATATCGTTAACGACAAAATCCTCATTGTTTTGACTTTCAATTATTTTTCTGTGTCTTAATGTTGTTTGATCCTTGGGCATGAAATTTTCAATGCCGTTAACTATAAAAATACAGACAGGAGGTAAAAGAAAATGTCTGAAAATTGTATTTTTTGTAAGATTGCAGCGGGAGAAATCCCCTCAGTCACTTTGTATGAGGATGATTCTTTTCGGGTGATATTTGACATTAATCCCGCTAGCAAGGGGCACGCCATCATTTTGCCGAAATGTCATGCGGAGAATCTTTTTGAACTGCCGGAGGAGGAGACGGCGAAGGTGCTCTCTGTGGCGAAGAAAGTGGGAAAGGCGATGATGGAGGTGCTTCCCTGCGATGGGTTGAATGTCCTGCAGAATAACGGGACAGCGGCGGGACAGACAGTGGTTCACTTTCACGTGCATTTGATTCCGCGCTATGAGGGGGACCAGGTGGGACTGACCTGGGAACAGCACGAAGCGGACAATGAGATGCTGCGTCAATTGGCAGAGAAAATCAAATCTGCGTGCGCGGAATAATCCTGCGGAATGGCAGCGGGGAAATGGGTAGCGGCAGGGAAATATCCCAGAGATAAGAAGTGAAATGAATCGAGGAGAAGGATATGGAAAAAGAAAAGAAACAAGTGGAAGCCATCACTGCCATGGAAGATGATTTTGCCCAGTGGTATACCGACGTAGTCATAAAGGCAGAGTTAATCGGGTATTCCAGCGTAAAAGGCTGCATGATCATCAAACCGGACGGATATGCCATCTGGGAAAATATTCAGAAAAATCTGGACCAGCGTTTTAAAGCGGTAGGTGTGCGCAATGTCTACATGCCTCTTTTTATTCCAGAAAGCCTTCTGAATAAAGAAAAAGAACATGTAGAAGGCTTCGCGCCGGAAGTGGCCTGGGTTACCCACGGCGGTATGAACGAGCTACAGGAGCGGCTTTGTGTCCGTCCCACCTCGGAAACCTTGTTTTGCGATTTTTACAAAAATGAGATTCATTCTTACCGGGATTTGCCGAAGGTCTACAATCAGTGGTGCTCTGTGGTGCGGTGGGAAAAAGAGACCAGACCGTTCCTGCGTTCCCGGGAATTTCTCTGGCAGGAAGGCCACACCGCCCACGCCACTGCGGAAGAGGCAAAAGAGCGGACGATTCAGATGTTGAACGTGTACGCGGATTTCTGTGAGGAAGTCCTGGCCATCCCCGTCATCAAAGGGCAAAAGACGGAAAAAGAAAAATTTGCCGGTGCTGAGGCAACCTATACGATTGAGTCTCTGATGCATGACGGAAAAGCGCTGCAATCCGGGACCAGTCATAATTTTGGAGACGGATTTGCCCGGGCGTTCGGGATTCAATATACGGATAAAGATAATCAATTGCAATATGTGCATCAGACTTCCTGGGGATTTACCACCCGGATGATCGGCGCCATCATCATGGTCCACGGAGATAATCGGGGACTGGTGCTGCCGCCCCGCATTGCGCCGGTGCAGGTACTGATCGTGCCGGTGATGCAGCATAAGGAGGGTGTGCTGGACGCGGCATACGCATTGAAGGAGAGATTGTCAGATTTCGATGTGAAAGTGGATGATTCTGATAAGACGCCGGGGTGGAAATTCTCTGAGCAGGAGATGCGTGGCATTCCGCTGCGGCTGGAGATCGGGCCGAAAGATATCAAAGTCGATCAGTGTGTGATGGTACGTCGGGACACACTGGAAAAAAGAGTTGTCGCCTTGCCAGAAGTGGAAGCAGTGGTGGGAGAAACGTTGGAACGCATGCAGACAGAAATGCTGGAGCGGGCCAGAGCGCACCGGGACGCCAATACTTATGTGGCCACAAATTACGAGGAATTTAAAGATATCATTGCCAACAAACCGGGATTTGTCAAGGCCATGTGGTGCGGAGATCAGGCATGCGAGGATAAGATAAAGGAAGAGACCACTGCCACTGCCCGCTGCATGCCATTTGAGCAGGAGCATCTCTCAGATTGCTGTGTCTGCTGTGGAAAGCCGGCGAAGACGATGGTTTATTGGGGTAAGGCATATTGAGAGGCAGACAGGGACCGCCTTTTTCACTCCCAAGCGGTGCACTGGAAATCATTCATCGACTGAATCAGGCGGGATACGAGGCGTATGCGGTAGGCGGCTGTGTCAGGGATTTGATGCTGGGCGAAGAGCCAAAGGACTGGGATATCACTACATCTGCCGCGCCGGAGCAGGTCAAGAGCTTGTTTCATCGCACTGTGGACACCGGGATCGCACATGGAACCGTGACTGTGATGCTGGGGCGAGACGGTTATGAGGTGACCACATACCGGATTGACGGGAAATATGAGGATGGACGTCATCCGACGGAAGTGATTTTTACCCCGAGCCTGCGGGAAGATCTGCGAAGACGGGATTTTACCATCAATGCCATGGCGTATCATCCGGACCTGGGCCTGGTGGATCTCTTTGACGGCCAAAAAGACCTGGAAGAAGGTGTGCTGCGCTGCGTCGGAGATCCGATGGAGCGATTTTCTGAGGATGCTCTGAGAATGCTGCGGGCAGTGCGGTTTTCTGGACAGTTGGGCTTTTGCATAGAGGAAGAGACGATGGATGCCATCTGTGCGCTGGCGCCTTCGATCCGCAAGGTCTCCGCGGAGCGAATTCGGGAGGAGTGGACCAAGCTGCTGCTCTCCCCATATCCCCAGCAGATGAAGGCGGCTCAGGACAGCGGCCTCTTAGCCGTCCTTTTTCCCGGGTGGACGCAGTCGGAGAAAGAGAGGGAGGACCTGGCGATTTCTCTGTCTTTTTTGAGGCAGGGCGGCGTGCCTTTCCCGGAAAAGTACCATGACACCCTTCAGCAGGATACCCTCTCCAAATCAGAGTTATTCGCACTGGCGTACAGTCTACAATTTTGGTCGTCTCACCAGAGTGTCAATGTGGTGAAACGGCTGAAATTCGACAACAAGACCTTATCTTTGACTCACTTTTTGGAGCGAAATGGACGGACTCCTCTGCCGGATGACCTTCCAGGGCTGCGGGAAAAACTGGGAAGCTGGGGGCTCACGGACTGCCGTTGTCTGCTGCTTTTCTGGGAATGTTTGCTGCAGCCGAAGCCGGACAAGGAGGAGAAGCTTCTTGCTTTACATCAAAAAAGGCAGCAGATTTCGAGGATTTTATCCTCCGGAGACTGTCTTACCCTGGGAGAACTGGCGATTACCGGAGAAGACTGCATTGCGTGTGGTATTCCCGCGGGAAGAGACCTGGGCAATTATCTGTCCAGAGCACTGCGTGAGGTCTATCAACATCCAGAGTACAATAATCGGGAGACACTGCTGGGGCTAATCGCTTCGTGGCGGGAGGAACAAAAGACACGGGAGGAATGATAAGAGAAATTAGACCTGAGGAAGAGCAATGGAGCAAGTTGCTGAGAGATTTTCTATTGAAGTGTGAAAAAGAAGTACGGAAGGAGAAAAAAGCATGAATTATCAAGAAGGATACCAGCAGTGGCTGACGGATCCTGCCTTTGACGAGGATACAAAGGCGGAATTGAGAGCACTTGCCGGCAATGAGAAAGAACTGGAAGATCGGTTTTACAAAGATCTGGAATTTGGCACCGCGGGATTGCGGGGAATCATTGGCGCCGGCACCAATCGCATGAACCGCTATACGGTGCGCAAAACCACCCAGGGACTAGCGAATTACATCAATCTGGTCGGCGCGGCGGAACGGGGGGTTTCCATCTCGTATGACTCCCGGCATATGTCCCCGGAATTCGCGGATGAGGCGGCGCTGTGTCTGGCGGCCAACGGAATCAAGGCGTATGTGTTTGAAAGTCTGCGTCCCACGCCGGAGCTTTCCTACAGTGTGCGCAAACTCCATTGTATCGCGGGCATCAATATCACCGCCAGCCACAACCCGCCGGAGTACAACGGCTATAAGGTTTACTGGGAAGACGGCGCCCAGATCACACCGCCTCATGACACTGGAATTACGGCTGAGGTCAAGAAAGTGACGGATTATGCCGCGGTAAAGACCATGGAGAAGCAGGCCGCCATAGAAGCCGGCTTGTACCAAGTGATTGGCGCGGAAATTGATGACGCCTATATCGCGGAGCTGAAAAAACAGGTGATCCATTGGGACAGCATTGAGCAGGAAGGCAAGAACTTAACCATTGTATATACTCCTCTGCATGGAACTGGCAATATCCCTGCCAGACGGGTGCTGAAGGAAATCGGTTTCCCCAATGTCTATGTGGTGCCGGAGCAGGAATTGCCGGACGGTGACTTTCCCACAGTCAGTTATCCCAATCCAGAGGCAAAAGAAGCCTTTGCCCTGGCTTTGGCATTGGCAAAGGAAAAGAATGCGGATCTGGTGCTGGCCACAGATCCGGACGCGGATCGCCTGGGTGTCTATGTAAAGGACACCAAATCCGGAGAGTATATCTGTCTAACCGGAAATATGTCCGGCAGTCTCCTGGCAGATTATGAGATTGGACAGCGCAAAGCCAGAGACGGTTCCCTGCCGGAGGACGGCGTTTTGATCAAAACCATTGTTACTTCCAATCTGGCTGCCGCTGTCGCCAAATATTACGGGGTACAGCTCATCGAGGTGCTGACCGGGTTTAAATATATCGGCCAGCAGATTCTGCAGTTTGAGCAGAGCGGGAAAGGCACTTACCTATTTGGCTTTGAAGAGAGCTACGGCTGCCTCATCGGAACGCATGCCCGGGATAAAGATGCCATCGTTGCCACCATGGCATTGTGTGAAGCAGCTGCTTATTACAAGACAAAAAATATGACTCTGTGGGATGCCATGATTGACTTGTATGAGCGGATGGGCTATTACAGAGATGAAGTGAAATCCATCACCATGGCTGGGATCGAGGGCCTGGATAAGATTCAGAGCATTATGACTGCGCTGCGTGAGAATCCTCCCAAGGAAGTGGCTGGGTATGCGGTGACGGTAGCCAGAGACTATCAGGCGGATACGATTTTAGATTTAGCAACCGGGAAAGTCACTCCCACTGGACTTCCCAAATCAAATGTGCTCTATTATGAGCTTACGGACGGCGCATGGTTGTGTGTCAGGCCATCTGGGACCGAGCCGAAGATCAAGTTTTACTATGGTGTCGTCGGAACTTCCCTGGAAGATGCAGCCGAAAAGGGGAAAAAGATGGAGGATTCTGTGCAGGCAATGGTTGACACAATCTGCGGTTAAACGGGGACATGTTCACTTTCCTTGTGAAATGGCTTGGACACAAGATTTAGTGTGATTGACAGATTTTCTTTGACATCAAATGCAAAATGTGGTAGACTCAAGCCTAACGTGGTGGTTGAATTCCGCGTTGGAAAGGGGCAAGCGTATGAAGAGCATGGATGTAGCATTTGTGAGAGAGGCTGTGAAGAGCAACTTAGGGAAGAAAGTGAAGATCCGTTCCCATACGGGGAAACGCAAATTCCACATCACGGAAGGGATTCTAAGCGAGACATACCCCAGCATTTTCCTGGTGAAAGTCAATCAAGAGGGCGAGGGTGTCCAGACCGTTTCCTATACTTACACGGATGTGATTACCCGGGAAGTACAAATGATGCTGTGCTGATTCGATTCTGTTTTCGAAAAAGGGAAATCCTTTTAAAGCAGGACAGTTGGGAATTGGACATGGTTCGGTTTGCCGGATTTCATCGACACGAAGTTTGCAATGTAATTACTGGCGTGATGTGGACAGAATGATAATGAGATAGAGACATATAGAAACAGCCGGGAGGGATTATTCTTCCCGGCTGTTTAAATTTCGGCGAATGGTGCGCTCTTGATTATAGATGTGGGATTTGATGATTTCCTTTGCACGCTCTACCTCTTTTTTTTCAATGGCTTTAATTAAAAGGGCGTGCTCTCCAATCAGAGTCTCGTGTGAAGACTCCTCTTTCAAATATTCGATTCGATAGCGGTACATGCGAAGTCGCAGATTGTTCAGCATCGAAATGAGCTGTTGATTGTTACTGGCATGATAAATAACATCGTGGAAAGCGGCGTCTTTCTGTGCGGAAAGAGAGAGATCCCCGTCTGCCACCGCCTTTTTCAATTCGTCATTGCGCTGTATCAGCTCCGTGAGACCCTCTTTGGAAATCCGCTCACAGGACAATTCCACCGCCAGTTCTTCCAAGGCACAGCGCACTTCCAACACATCATTCATGTCTTTTTCTGTGATGCTGGCCACCTGGGTTCCCTTGCGGGGACTCATCACTACCAGACTTTCCTGTTCCAGCTTGCGGATGGCCTCACGAATCGGAGTGCGGCTCACTCCCAGTTGCTTTGCTAGCCGCAGTTCCAAGAGCCGATCCCCAGGTCTGAGTTCTCCCAGTAAGATTGCCCGTTCCAGTGTCTGGTAGACTACATCCTGCAGTGGGAGTTCATCGTTGTGCAAAAGGTGAAGGCTCGTTTCCATGATACGCTCCATTCTAAAATAGGGAAGAGTTCCTTTTCAGTCACATTCCGAGAGATTTCACAGTTCATTCCATTCTACCCGATGGTCTCACCGAGGTTGAATTCTTGGTGCTTTGGCTGGAACAATTCTACGCAGCGCACGAAAGCCGAGGGATAGAGGGAATGGATGGAATAGGCGGCATGTCGTGCTTTCTTCTGATCATAGAAAAGGCCGAAAACAGTGGGACCACTGCCGCTCATCAGCGCAACGAAAGCTCCGCTGGTCAGCAATTCCTCTTTGCATTGTTGAATTTCTGGATAAGCAGGGATAGTGACTTCTTCCAGCACATTTCCCATGTTGTCCGCCATCATTTCAGCGTCTCCCCACCAGATTGCGTTGTAGAGGTTGTCAATGTTGGGGTGAAATTGGATTTTGTCCAAATCCAGGCTGGCATAGACGTATTTGGTAGAAAGGAAGAAATTCGGTTTGACGATGACCACATAACAATCGGGCATGGGAGGAAGCGGTGTGAGAATGTCTCCGATTCCCTCTGCCAGTGCAGTTCCACGGAGAATGCAGAAGGGAACGTCCGCACCCAGCTTCGCCCCTCGTTTCATCAGTTCCCTGGTGGAAAGTCCCAGACGAAACATGCGGTTTATGCCCACTAAAACAGCAGCGGCATTGCTACTTCCTCCCGCCATGCCCGCCGATACCGGGATGTGTTTCTCCAGGGAGATGTTGACTCCGTCGGTGATATCAAATTCATCAATCAGCATTTTGGCAGCTCGAAAGGCGACATTTCTTTCATTCGTGGGCAGAAAATTCAGGTTGGTCTGTACCATGATGCCGGGTGTTGAAGTGGGTGTCAACAGCAGCTTGTCGCAGAGTTTGATGGTCTGCATGACCATCCTCAGTTCGTGGTACCCGTCCTCCCGCACCCCTACCACGTCCAAACCCAAATTGATTTTTGCCATTGACAAAAAAGAAAAGGTTTCTTGCATATTGCTCCGATCTATTCAGTCAGTTGGTTTTGAGATTCTATTTTGTTGGCGTTTTTGTGAGTCTATCCTTATGTTGTAGAACTGTAAGGTTAACAATATACTCAGGTGATATTTTGATTCTCAACGAACGATTTGTTTAAAAACAATCCTTGGGCTTTCATTGTCAAGCAATGAATCTATATTATATAAATACCATACAATAATCATCTAATATGCCAAATGAAATCATTTCACAACACTCTGCGATATCACTTTTTTATCTTGACATCATTTAATATGAATGGATTTAACGCTACTGAATGATCCATATAATCTCTTCTTCCCGTTAATTCTGTAAGCTCTTATTTTCACGTAATATGTTTTTCCCTTCTTGAGCCCGTTGATCGTCTTAGACAGGGTATTTTTTCCGGATACAGTTGTATTTTTGTAATTTTTAAAGGATCTTGATGTGCTATATTGGATCTGGTATCCATCACAGGACACCTTCTTCCAGGATATTTTCATACCATGATTTTTAGCCGCCTTCGGTTTGTTCTGCGTCACTTTTTTAGGCTTCGTGACAGAAGAGATTTTTACACTGGTCTCCAGACTTTCATTGCTATTTAATGTGGCAGTTATTGTCGCCTTCCCTGTTGAAATGTAGGTTAATTGTCCAGTTTCGTCCACAGTAGCGATATTTGGATCAGAGCTAGAGAAGGAGAACAGGTTGTTATCAAGCTCAAAGGAAAGGTGTGACCATCCTAAGTTAATTCCAGTGACAATCAATTGGTCTTTACCGCTTGATTTTGATTCCTTTTGTAGTTTGATTTTTCCAAGAAGTGACGGGTGTAAGTTAACATCTGTGAGATAAAGCGTTTCATTTTCTATATTTTGTCCATTTGCACCATCGCCGTCATTACTGCTAAAATTTTGCGTAAAACACCAGTATCCATTTGCCCGAAAGCATCCAATGCCGATGCTGTGGTAATCGCTACCTAGGATGTTTTCCCGATGACCTTTGGAGTTCATCCATGTAGTCATGACTTCTCTTGCACTGTCTTGACCGACAGCTATGTTTTCTCCAATGTGAAGGAATCGCATTGCGGGAAAAGCAGAATTCCAATCGCTTCCATCTGGTCTGGTATGCGAATAATAAACAGATAATTCTGCACTGCGCAGTTCTGCTGTTTTTTGGAGGTTACTGTCCATTGTTAGAGGTTCCTGACCGGCAGCCAGACGTTCTTCGTTCACGATGTCAAGGATTTCCTGTGCCATGCCAGTGTCAATGTAACCTTCCACGTGAACAGGAATAAACTCATTTTGCGATGACAAGGATGGCGGCATTTCCAGTTCCATCTTCCGTTCCTGTGCCAAGACCGATACAGGCATCATGAGGATAATACTTAGACAAAGCATCAGACAAAACAATCCACGAAATAACATACCATAATGAGCCGATTTCTTTTGCTGCATGTCTGAATTTACAACAATAGCGTTATTGGATATTTTTTTCATTGAAATTTCCTCCGTATATTTGGTTTCTGATCTGATGATATATCTGGTTTCTGAGCCAATGATAGCGAAATCAGGATCAAAGTTCAACAAAAAATTAGGTACTGGAGTTGTTGGAGGACTTGCGAAGCAGTTGGAAACACGTTTCGTGCATGATCTATAGTTGCTTTTGCTTTATGATGTCGGGGTAGAATTGTGGAAGCGCGTAGCACGAAACAAACCATGGGCTTCCATTCATGATGGTACCTCAGAGGTAAAAAACCAATTGACTTCTACCTCCGACCGCTATATAATGAGGTTCCCTCACCGGTCCGGGATG
>CAZROZ010000016.1:0-15399 GCA_964601745.1 uncultured Lachnospiraceae bacterium
GAGCACTCGGCTGTTAACCGAGTTGTTGTAGGTTCGAGCCCTACTCGGGGAGTTTTGCTTGAAAGAAATAGTTGTTTTGCCCTGTTTTTACAGACGCATTTTTTTGGAATAATGAGGGAAAGTGGTTTTTGTACCTGTAATGCGAGATGGCGACATAGCCAAGAGGTAAGGCGCGGGTCTGCAAAACCCTTATCACCGGTTCGAATCCGGTTGTCGCCTGTTTCAGAACCCCGAAATGTAGATTTTGGGGTTCTTTTGTTATTTCAGAGAATTTTTATTTCAGAGAATTTTCAAGAGTGGGAACAAAATTTTCAATTTTCATGCGTCATGAACAAAATTTTTATGCGTCATATATGTGGGCACGGCACGATGGAAAGCTTATGGATTGCTCCGCCGCATCGACAGATGGAGTCAGGTAGATAACTGAAAGCTCCTGGTTGCTCCATTGCATCGTCAGATAGATAAAAAAAGAGACCATGGTCGTGGTCTCAAAAATCGGGGTGACAGGATTTGAACCTGCGGCCTCATCGTCCCGAACGATGCGCTCTAGCCAAGCTGAGCCACACCCCGAATCGCATTCCCATTATAATAAATTTTGATGAAAAGGCAAGCATTTTTTTCTTGCGTGTAAACTGGTCGTGGCGATTTCACAGGGATAAATCGAGAGAGGGAATGTGGAGAGAGGGGCAGTCTGGCACGCAGAAAATTTCATTGGGGAATTTGATTACAAGGAGTCGTAGAATGGATTTTCAGGTCATATGGTCGGATCGAGTCACTACCGCTATTCAGGTTACAAAAGACGGAGATGTAATCGTAAAGGCACCTAGAAGCATGTCAAAAAAAGACATCAAGAAACTCCTGTGGGAAAATGAGGCGTGGATTGAAAAGAAGAAGCAGGAAGTTGCGCAGGAGAGAGAGTTGTATCCGCCGAAAAGGTGGCAGCAGGGAGAGCTGTTTTATCTGGTGGGAAATCCCTACCCTTTAGTCATAAAGGAAACCCCCTTCTCCGACGCGGCATATATTGTGTTTAAAGATGAACAGATTCAGATCAGTACTCCGTACAAGGATCCGGACTTTATCCGGGAGGTGATGCTGGATTTTTACATGAAAAATGCCCAGCAAATTCTGCCGGGCAGAGTAGAGGCTTATAATGAATACCTGAAGCTTCCCGTGAATAAAATCGTGGTGAAAGAGCAGAAAACCAGGTGGGGAAGCTGCACCGCCAGGGGGAACATCAACCTAAACTGGAAGCTGGTGATGGCGGACGTAAAAATCATCGATTATGTTGTAGTCCATGAGCTGTGCCATTTCTACGAAATGAACCACTCCGATGCCTTTTGGCGGAACGTGGGGAGAATCCTCCCTGATTATAAAGAGAGGCGACAATGGCTCAAGGACAACACTGCCTTTTTCAATCTGGAGTAAAGTAATCAAAGGGCGAAAAAGCGTCTTTCTCATAAGCTGTCAGTGCCCGGTACAATTGCAGCGAACCGCCGCTGACGCATTTGCCTTTCAGCGCAGAACGAGGCTGTGCGGTCTCTACAAGGAGATCCCTCACCTCCAGCGGGGAAATGTTGTCATAGTAAGAATAGACCCAGGCTGCCGCACCGGCCGCGAAAGGAGCAGCGTAGGAAGTGCCGGTCCCGTAACCGGTTCCTCCTGGAGCGGTACTGATGATTTGGGTGCCGGGGGCAAAGAGATCCACCGTCTTTTTCCCGTAATTAGACGTACTTTGCCGCTTGCCGGCAGGCGTCATATTGCCCACAGATAAAATATTGTCGTAAGAAAATGCGGCGGGGTAACAGGGATTGCGGTCCGCGTTCTGCCCTTCGTTCCCTGCGGCGCAGACAAAAAGCATGGAAGACTTGGAGATCGCCTTCGAGAGCGCCTTACTCTTCGTCTCTGTCCCCAAACTCAAGCTGCAGATGGAAGCACCGTTTTCCTCCGCGTAACGGATGGCAGACAGCAAATTGGAGAGATCGCCATTTCCCTCTCCATCCAGAACAGTCAGCAGCATGAGACGGACAGGAGCCCCGGAGGCGATACCGGCGATGCCGATGTCATTATTCGCCTGGGCAGCGATGATCCCGGCGGCCTTCGTGCCGTGGGCATAGGCATTCTGCTGCTTTTTCGTCAGCTTCCCCTCCTGGGGGAGGAACGCAAGCGGACAGTCATTGACAAAATCCCATCCGTGTATATCGTCAGCAAATCCATTGTCATCATTATCCAGATTGTCATCCGCGGTCTCGTACGGATTGCGCCAGAGACTTTCCGCCAGGTCAGGGTGGGCGCCGTCTACCGGCCCGTCCAGAATCGCCACAATGACTTCTCTGGTCCCGACTAAGGAAGGGTCCGCGGCCGCTCTTTCATAACCGGTGTCCACACCCTTTTTACTGGGAAGGGAGGCGGATACAGCCTTTCCAGTATTGTGAAGTCCCCATTGTCTCGTGTAGCAGGGGTCTTTTTTTGACGCGGCGAGAGCAGAACAAGACGGTTCAAAAATGAATAAGGTGAAAATACTCAGCAGGATAATCGCATAATAATAAGTGGAATTCTTCTTCATTCTCATATGTCCCCTTTAATCTGTCAGAACAGTAGAAAGAAGTGCGCCTGCAGAAAGGAATTCATAGCAAAATAAGCAAGATTGTGGTACAATCGAATTGAAATTAGAATGTTTTCGAGACCTGTTCTATGCGTCCAGATTACTTTTTAAATGTGTCAAAAACATGAAACTGACGTGAAAAGAGGATTGCAATTGGATGAAATTATCATTCGAGAGAAGAAGCAGAAAAATAGCCGTTCTCTGATTACTGCGAGCATTTTATTCTGCGCATGCATTTATCTATTTTTCAGTGGATTCGGGGATAATGGTTTCTTTTACCTGATACTGGGTGCTTTGGGACTCCTTTACTTCGGCGTTTGTGTGATTCGTATGATCGTTGCCGCGGTCCGGGAACCAGTGCTTTTGATTCTTCGAAAGGATGACGCGGTGGTTTCTATGGGAGGCGGAAAGCTGGCTGTCCCCTATGCGCAGATGGAAAAAGCAGAGACCTTTCGTGCCATGGGGCAGATTTATCTAGGCATTTGGATCAGAGAGGAAAAGGCTTGGGAAGAGGGACTTTCGCTCCCGCAGCGCTCGGCAGTACAGAGCAATCTGCGGATCGCCTGTCCTCCCATTTGTGTGAGGATGGGGGAGGCAAAGGGCTACACTCCCCAGGAGGTTCTGGAACTGGTGAAAAGCCGGATTCCAGAGGTAGAGGAAGAGTCCAACAAGCCAAGGTCCAGCCAACCTAATAAAGACAACCAATAAAGATAAAGAGAAAAAAAGAAACTGGGAGACAAAAATAGCAAATCTGAAGATGGAATGGAACAGAGAGCTTTCCCATGGACCGGGCGGAGCAGTTAGCTGAGTTGAATTTTTTTCCAGGACAATCAGAGCAGATCACAAAGGAGAGTTTTCATGAATCGAATCGTGGCCAATGAGGGGTTCTATGATGGAACCAGTTTTGACGCATATCAGCTTTTTGGCGCTCATGTGACAGAGGAGGGCGTGTGGTTCTGCGTCTATGCGCCGAGTGCCAGGGCGGTGGAGGTGGCGGGTTCTTTTAATAACTGGAGCGGCGGCAGACATCAGATGCATCGGGAGAAGATGTACGGTGTTTACACGCTGATGGTGCCGGAGGCAAAAGAATGGGATCTCTATAAATTTAAGATCTGCGGGGCAGACGGTGTCTGGCGGGATCACGCGGATCCATACGGGCGTTTCCAGGAACTGCGGCCTGCTACGGCCAGTATCGTCTGGAGAGATCATTATGTATGGAGTGATGAGGCGTGGATGAGTCAGCGGGGAGACCAGAAAAATCGTCCCGTCAACATCTATGAAATGCATTTTGGTTCCTGGCGGCAGCCGTATCCAGGTCAGTGCTATCAGTATGATCAGCTGGCGGAACAGCTTATTCCTTATTTGAAAGAAAATCATTTCACCCACATCGAATTGATGCCGCTGTGCGAATATCCCTTTGATGGGTCCTGGGGGTATCAGTGTACTGGATACTTTGCGCCGACTTCCCGCTATGGCAATCCGGATCAACTGCGGCATTTTATCAATACCATGCACCAGGCGGGGATTGGTGTGATTCTGGATTTTGTTCCCATTCATTTTGCAGTGGACGGGCATGGACTTTCCTATTTTGACGGCACTTGTCTGTATGAATATGGAGATTTTGATGTGGGCCAGAGCGAATGGGGCTCTAAGAATTTCAACTTTTTCAAGGGGGAAGTCCGCAGTTTCCTGAATTCCTCCGCTGCCTTCTGGATCAAGGAATTTCACATGGACGGAATCCGCATGGATGCCGTTCGCAATGGAATTTACTGGCAGGGGAATCCCCAGCGGGGTGTGAATGGGGGAGCGATTTCTTTTTTCCAGAATATGAATGAGGGGCTCCACAGGCGTTTCCCCGGTGTCCTGCTGATTGCCGAGGATTCCTCGGATTATCCGGGCGTGACGCTTCCGCCTGCCTACAACGGTCTGGGCTTTGACTACAAATGGGATATGGGCTGGATGCACGACACGCTGGATTATTTCGCGACTGCCCCGTGGCAGAGGCAGCAGTATCACAATAAAATAACGTTCTCCATGTACTATTTCTATAATGAGGCATACCTGCTGTCCCTTTCTCATGATGAGGTGGTGCACGGCAAGCACTCGATTGTGGATAAGATGTGGGGGACTTACGACGAGAAATTTGCCCAGGCAAAAACGCTGTACGCGTATATGTTTACCCACCCCGGCAAGAAACTGAATTTCATGGGAAATGAGTTCGCTCAGTTCCGGGAATGGGATGAGCGGGAACAGCAGGACTGGCTCCTGCTGCAGTACCCCAAACATCAGGAATTCCATCTTTTCTTCCAGCGGCTGTCAGCACTTTATCTGGAGGAAAAAGCCATGTACGTGGATGAGTACGGTCATGATGATTTTTCCTGGATCGACGCGGATGACGCGTCACATCAAGTATTCCCTTATCAGAGAATGTACCGGGAGGAACGGATCTATGTCATTCTCAACATGTCCGCCGCGGTCATTCCTTCTTATCCGGTGGCGACGGATCAGAACGGCTGTGTGGAAGTGCTTCTGGACAGTGATTCCTGGAAATATGGCGGGAGTTATGAGGGCTGTGAAGGGCAGACATATCAGATTGTTAAGGAACCTTATCTGGGAAAGAAGGGCCGGTTTTCTGTGCGGCTCGGTGCGTACGGCAGTGTGATTTTGAAGGGAATTGATCAACCTGAGACAGCGCAGAGGGAGGAAAATGTGTGACGGATATCGCTGCTGCTCTTTAAGGGGATAAGATGGTGTACTACTGCCCAATGGCTGCCCCGGCGGTGAGAAAGGCGAATCGCAGATCTCGTTATCTGTATGCTTATTAAAAAAGGGAGGTTTCTCATGGAGAAGAAAACCGTTGCTGTCGTATTTGGAGGACAGTCCTCAGAACATGAAATTTCCGTGCTTTCTGTCCAGACAGTCGTTGCACAAATGGATCCTTTGCGGTATGATACGCTTTTGATTGGCATCACCAAGGATGGCAGATGGTTGAAGGTGGACTCTCTGCGGCAGATCGAGGATGGCACATGGCAGCAGAGCAGCACCAAGGCGATTTTGGTCCCGGATGCTCAGATTCACGGGATACTGCTGCTTTTCCCAGACGGAACGGTGAAGCAGCAGAGAGTGGATGTGGTATTTCCGGTGCTGCACGGACTTTGTGGGGAAGACGGTACGATTCAGGGACTGTTAGAGCTCTCCCGGATCCCTTATGTGGGCTGCGGCGTACTTTCTTCCAGTGTTGCCATGGATAAGCTCTCTACCAAGTGTATGGTGCAGCAGCTGGGGATTGCCCAGGCACGTTACGTTGCTGTCATGCGGGAGGAATTGACAGACGGGAAGGCAGTGCTAGATCGGGTGGAGCAGGCGTTTCCTTATCCTGTCTTTGTCAAACCCTCCAATGCCGGCTCCTCCCGGGGCGTGACGAGAGCCGGGAATCGGGACGAATTAAAGAAGGGCCTTGCGCTGGCGTCTCAGCACGACCGCAGGATTCTGGTGGAGGAGGCGATCTTGGGACGAGAGCTGGAATGTGCCGTCATCGGCACCAGAGGGAACGATGTGACTGCCTGCGGTGTGGGAGAGATTTTGGCGGCAGCGGTTTTTTATGATTATGATGCCAAGTACAACAGCGCAGAGTCCAGGACGGATATTGCCCCTGTTTTGCCTGTGGGAAAGAAAGAAGAGATTGAGCGGGACGCAGTGCGGATTTTTCAAGCGCTGGATGGATTTGGCCTGGCACGGGTCGACTTTTTCCTGGAGACGAAGACGAACCGGGTCATTTTCAATGAGATCAATACATTGCCCGGCTTTACGCAGATCAGTATGTATCCCATGTTGTGTGAGGGTAAGGGATATGCAGGTGCCAAATTATGGACAAAATTGATCGAGATGGCAGATGAGCGGGAGAGGGAATAACAGTGACGGCACCGTGTCAGAGTGACAGCGTGGATCATCTTTGCGCAGGGGATAAGGGGGACTTTATGGGAAGAGAGGCGGCTATCGGTGTGTTTGACTCTGGAATCGGCGGACTCACTGTGGTGCGGGAGATCATGCGGCAGATGCCGGAGGAGTCTATTTTATACTTTGGCGATACCGCGAGACTGCCCTATGGGTCCAAATCCCGGGAGACCATCATTCGCTATTCCCGCCAGATTATGAGATTTTTGCTGGCGAATCAGGTGAAGGCAGTGGTGGTGGCGTGCAATACCGCCAGTGCATATGCCTTGGAGACCATTCGGAAGGAATTTTCGCTGCCCATCCTGGGCGTTATCATGCCGGGCGCCCGTACCGCCGCACTGGCCACTCGCAATGAGAAAGTCGGGGTCATCGGCACCCGGGCCACGATCAACAGCTGCATTTATTCGGATTATCTCCACCAGCTAAATCCCAAGATCAAGGTATACAGCCAGGCGTGTCCGTTGCTTGTTCCACTGGTGGAGGAGGGAATGCTCTATGATCCCGTCACGGTAGAGATGGCACAGCGCTACACCGGGGAACTGCTCTCCTATGGGATTGACACACTGGTGATGGGCTGCACCCATTACCCGTTGCTCTACCATACGCTGCAGAAGGTGGTGGGACCGGATGTGAGACTGGTGAATCCCGCCCAGGAGACCGCGCTGGAGCTGGCGAATATTCTGAGTGAAACTGATCTGCAAAACAATTCAGGCAAGACGCCGTCCCACCGCTTTTTCGTCAGCGACGGCGCCGCGGAATTTAAAGCGTTTGCCAATTCCATTCTCCCCTGTGATGTGGAGGAGGCAAAGGGAATCAATATTGAAAAACTAGGCTGAAGATGAACTTTGCGACAGGGAATCTTTGCTGTGTGGCAAGCGAGCCCCTGTAATACTGCAATAGATTTTATTTTAATAGGGATGGGCGGGCTGTCAGCACGAAAGCAGAAGAATCGTAAAGAGAAGCGGAGAGAGTATGACAAGGGATGTTATGGTGCTTGTGTCCGGAATGCAATTTGACGGGGAGAATGGAGAACCGGTCCAGACTCTTTCTGTCGGACGATATAAGAAAACAGGTGAGGCACATCGTATTCATTATGAAGAATGCATGGAAGGGGAAGATGGGGAACAGTATATCAATCAGGTGGAACTGGTCATTGGCCCTGACTGGGCGACACTGCGAAAAGCAGGGACGGTTTGTACGGAAATGACATTCCAGGAGGGACTGTGTGTACCCGTGGTGTATGCCACAAAATTTGGCAGCATTTCTTTGGAGGCAAAGACCCACGCGGTGGATATCAATATTGTTCAGGACATGATAACGGTCAAGATGGAATATAGTCTCTACACGGAAGATGATTTGATCATGAATCTGAATATGCAGATTGTCGTGGTTTCAAAGTGAGCCTTTATTGCGGTGCCCAGTCGTAACGAGCAGGCGGATGGACTGCTCGCGGGCCGATCCGCATGAACGTTAGCGACGCTAAGGGCGTATGAACAACTAGGGCGATAGCCCGGATTGTGAATCCATGGCTTTTATTTATGATGGTGTCCCCTATGTGGATGAGGGTTTACCTTGAATATATAAAGTGGTTTTAATAAAAAGGAGCAGATATGGAACAACAGATTGAGGCGCTGCGGCAGGGAATGGAGCTGCGTCAGAATCTGATCTCATTGAAGCAGGAGTGCGGCAGAGTTCTATCAGACAGCGGCAGGGAACGCCTCTGGCAGGAACGGGATCTGTTCCTCTCTCTCCTGCATGAGGAAGACAGTAAGGTGCGAAAAAACACCTTGCAGATCCTTGCTCTTCTGAAAAAGCAGGACCTTCTGCCGGCAATTTTTGAGGCGTATGAGCGGGAGCAGACCTTGTTTGTCCGTCCTGCGTATTTGAGTGCCATGGCACCGCTCGACATCGGACCGGTGGTGGAGGGACTGCGTCAGCGACTGTCCTATCTGGAAAGCGTTCAGGCGCCGCCGGACGAACAAAAGCATTTGTATGAAGAGCGGAAAAAACTGACCACAATGCTGCGGCGCTATGATGGGACGGAGCCTCACGGATTTCGCGGATATCGCCTCTGTGTGGATACGCTGCTGCTTACCAACCGAAATCACCGGGAGGTAACTTTGCAGGCGGCGGAGGCGGTTGGGGCAAGGGCAGTGCTTTTTCCCGCCGGTGTGCAGGTGAGACCCCGGGAATTGCGGGATCTTTTTTCTATCCGCACCTGGTCAGAGATGCTTTTTCCAGTACCCGGGTGTCTGAGCGTTCCGGGGACGGACCCGAAAGAGGCGGCTGATCTATTGGCAGCGAGCAGGATGCGGGCACTTTTGCAGCGTATGCACTCTGGGAAACCACCATTTTCCTTTCGCGCCGAGTGTGTGGGAAAACTGCCCAGGGAAGAGCGCACTTCTTTTTGCAAAGAGTTTTGCAGAGAACTTTGTCAGCAGTGTGAGGGCGATCTCATCAATGACCCTTCGGGATACGAGTTTGAAATCAGACTGGTGGCCATTTCGGATGGAAATTACCGGCCACTTCTGCGACTCCGCACAATCCCGGATGACCGTTTTTTTTACCGCAAAAACATACTGCCCACCAGCATGAGCCCGGTGAATGCCGCCCTCTGTATGGAACTGGCGAAACCGTATTTGAGAGAAAAAGCAAGGGTACTAGATCCTTTCTGCGGGACAGGCACAATGCTGATCGAGCGGCATAAATTACTGCAGGCAGATACCCTATATGGAGTGGACCGTTACCGCAAAGCCATTCAATATGCCAGGGAGAATACGGAAGCCGCCGGAATGTTTGCCCATTATGTGAACCGGGATTTCTTTGATTTTACCCACGAGGTGCCCTTTGACGAGATCGTCACGGATTTCCCCAGGGTAGAGGGGAAACAGACTCCGGAGCTGACAGAACGGCTATATCGGGATTTCTTTGAGAAAGCCAGAGAACTTTTGAGGCGGGATGCCATTTTGGTATTATATACCCATAATTTGGATTGGATCCGGCGTTACGCGAAAGGTCATTATAAAATAGAGAAGGTATGGGAAATTTCTGCGAAGGAGCGTACTTTTTTAGCTGTGCTGCGTGTGCGGTGACAGCGGAATGGGAGGAACCGCATGGAAGAGATGAAGAAGGAAGAGAAATTGAGTGTGGTCGTGTCGGAGAAGGATATGTTTTCATTTCAAATGCGAAACACATATCTGTCAGTGCCGGGTGTCATCGGACTTCTGCTGACACTGCTGGCACTTTACATGCTGGTGACCGGATTTTCTCAGGGCGGCGTGATTCGAAATGTTCTGTTGATCTTCGTCGTAGTTTTTTATCTGGTGGTGCAGCCGGTTCGACTCTGGCAGGTCTCTAAAAAGCAGGTGAAACAGGCGTTTCAGGCGCCGCTGCTCTATTCTTTTGATGAAGAGGGCATTACCGTAGAGCAAAACGATCAGAAGATGACGATGGATTGGGGCCAGATTCTGCGCATTACCCGCAATAAAACGGGTATTTTGATTTATGTGACCAAAAATCGTGTCTTTATCTTGCCGGAAAATCAGCTCCTGGGAAGAGGAAATGAGCTGGTGGCTTATCTAAACTACTGCAAGGCAAAGTATGTGCCAAAGAAGGAGACACAGACAGCGCCGGAGAAAACAGCTGAGGGCACAGTCTCAGGAAATCCCGGGACCTCCGGTCAGCTGCACTCTATCGCGGAGATCGCGTCCATTCATACGCAGGATCTGAGCGAGATCGGTGAGGACGAGGAGGCGGATCCTGCGGCGGCTGAAACGGAGAAAAGCAAAGCGCTTCGTTCCTCTGAAAAGGAAAAAGAGTCGCTGGAAGAGCAAGGCACGGATGAGACATGAAGATAGAAACACAGTCCCCGCAGGAGACCAGAGAATTGGGGAAAAGACTGGGACAATTCGCGCAGCCGGGTCAGATTTACTGCCTGCAGGGAGAACTGGGTGCGGGAAAAACCGCACTGGCACAGGGGTTTGCGCTGGGACTTGGCATCTTCGATCTGGTAAACAGTCCTACCTTTACGATTCTACAAGTCTATGAGGGAGGGCGGCTTCCCTTTTATCATTTTGATGTCTATCGGATTGAGGAACCGGAGGAGATGGAGGAGATCGGCGCAGAGGAATATTTCCGGGGAGATGGTGTCTGCCTGATTGAATGGGCGGACCGGATTCGGGAGATGATCCCAATAGACGCCGTCTGGATCCGAATGGAGAGGGATGCCGAAAGGGGAACAGCATACCGCCGCATTGTGATAGAAAATTTTAACTGGCCTGGAGAAACTGCACAAAATGTTTGCCTGGAACATCGCCAGCGCTGAGGGGATATTTGACCGCTCGGGAGGGGTTATATCATGAAGTTATTGGCCATAGACACCTCCGGCTTGACTGCCTCCGCGGCGATTTTGACGGAAGAAAAGCTGATTGCGGAATACACCGTCGATTATAAGAAGACGCATTCGCAGACACTGCTTCCCATGATCGCGGAGATCGTGAAAATGACAGAGACGGAGCTATCCTCGCTGGATGCCATTGCGGTGGCGGCGGGGCCAGGCTCTTTTACGGGGCTGCGCATCGGCTCCGCGACAGCGAAAGGCTTGGGATTTGCCCTGGAAAAACCGATTATCAGCGTGCCCACGACAGCGGCTATGGCTTATGATTTGTGGGGATGTGGGACAAAGATCTGCCCCCTGATGGATGCCCGCAGGAATCAGGTCTATACCGGTCTGTATGAGATGAGAGATGGGAGATTTTCTACCTGTTGGGAACAGATGGCGATTGACGTCTCCGATTTGGCGGACAGACTCAATGATCTGGGGGAGTCGGTGACTTTTCTGGGGGATGGCGTTCCGGTGTATCGGGATGTGCTGGAACAGAAATTGAAAATTCTCCATTACTATGTACCGCCACACCTCGCCAGACAGCGGGCGGCTGCGGTGGGGGCTCTGGCGCTGACCTATGGAAAGGAAAAGTGGGAGGATGCCGCGGCTCATGTCCCCGTCTATCTGCGTCCCGCCCAGGCGGAATGGGACCGGGAGCAGCGCCTCAAGAGGGAGGCATTGGAAGAACAGGGCAAGGAATGACTCTGGTCAAGCGGCGGTGCGGAGATGTCTCAGGACCTGGTTATTTGTGCGGCGAGAAATGCGGTTTGAATAGGCGATAACGATGACAGCAGAAGTGACATTGCGTCCGCTGCGGGAGGGGGACGCGGTTCAGGCGGCAGCTCTGGAGAAGGAGAGCTTTTCCGCGCCATGGAGCGAGAAAAGTATTCTCGATGCATTGCACCGGGAGGAGGCTGCCTATCTGGGTGCTTTTACTGGAGATGAGCTGCTGGGCTATGGCGGGGTATGGCTTGCTGCGGACACAGGGGAGATTACGCAGATTGCGGTTTTTCCCTCTCATCGCAGACAGGGGGTTGGCCTGGCGATTTTGAAGGCATTGGAGCGTGAGGCAAAGGAGCGAGGGTGCAAGTGGCTTTATCTGGAGGTTCGGCGGAGCAATCTCGCGGCCAGGGCACTCTATGAAAAACAGGACTTTCAAGCTGTCGGCGTGCGGAAGAATTTCTACAGCAAACCGGTAGAGGATGCTTTTGTGATGGAAAAAGAACTTAAATAAATTTTAAGGCACTTTGATTTATAGTAAACGACATTAAGCATCTCACTTTGAACTGCAAAGTGTTTTTGTGAATTCATTGAAAATCAAAATGAATTTAATTATGTCGTTAACTATAGATGATTCCGGTATGGAGGAGCTGCCTCTCCTGATGTGATAGGAAAATATGCCGCCGAGCAGCGGGGAAATGTCTTTGTAGGAAAATATGCCGCCAAGCAGCGGGAAAATGTTTTGTAGGAAATATTCCGCCGAGCAGCGAGAAAATGTTTTGCGGCTCAATTTTGAAAACGAATTTGATAAGCCGAAAGGATTTTGAAATAGAATGCTGGATGTTTGTTTACTTGGATGCGGCGGAATGATGCCCCTGCCGGGTCGCTGGCTGACTTCCCTGATGTTGCGGTGCAACGGGAGCAGTCTGCTGATAGATTGCGGGGAGGGAACCCAGATCGCCATCCGGGAAAAGGGATGGAGCTTTCATCCCATTGACGCGATTTGCTTTACCCATTATCACGGGGATCATATCAGCGGTCTGCCGGGATTGCTGCTCTCTATGGGCAACGCGGAGCGGACGGAACCGGTGCTGCTTTTCGGCCCCAAGGGCTTGGAGCGAGTGGTGAATGCGCTGCGGATCATTGCCCCGGAACTTCCCTTTCCCCTGGTTTTTCACGAGATCACGGCGCCGGAGGAAAGTTTTCAGGTAAAGGATTATCACATTCACGCTTTTAAAGTGCATCACAACGTGACCTGTTACGGATACAGTGTCTCCCTGCCGCGGGCGGGACGTTTCGAGGTAGAGAAGGCAGCTGCGAATGAAGTCCCCCAGAAGTGCTGGAGTCGGTTGCAGAAGGGAGAAGTGATTGCGTGGGAGGGCAGGACATTTACCCCGGATATGGTGCTGGGCCCGCCTAGAAGGGGATTGAAAGTCACCTACTGCACGGACACGAGGCCAGTGTCCTCGATTGCGAGACAGGCAGAAGGGGCGGACCTTTTCATCTGTGAGGGAATGTACGGAGAACCGGAAAAGACAGCCAAGGCGATGGAAAATCGGCATATGACTTTCGCCGAGGCCGCGGACCTTGCGAAGAGCGCTCATGTGAGACAGTTGTGGCTGACTCATTACAGTCCCTCTCTGGCCAGACCAGAATTATATCTGCAGAAGGCGAGGGATCATTTTCCCGCCACTTATCTCGGAAAAGACGGCAAAACTGTCACATTGGAATTTGACAAAGAGGAGTGAAACATGGAGCGGGAAAGGGAAGACAAAGGACAGGATACAATACGGATTCTGGCGATTGAGTCCTCCTGTGATGAGACGGCTGCTGCGGTGGTGGAAAATGGACGGACTGTGCGTTCCAACGTGATCTCCTCTCAGATTGAGATTCATAAGCTATATGGAGGTGTAGTGCCAGAGATTGCCTCCCGGAAACATATGGAGCGAATCAATTACGTTATTGCTCAGGCACTTGCCGATGCCAAAATCACGCTTCCGGAGGTGGATGCCGTGGCAGTCACGTACGGACCGGGTCTGGTGGGTGCCCTGCTGGTGGGAGTGGCGGTGGCAAAAGCCATCTCTTTTGCCGCCGGGAAGCCGCTGGTCGGGATTCATCACATTGAAGGACACGTGTCCGCGAATTATCTGGAACATCCGGATTTGACACCGCCATTTCTCTGCTTGATCGTGTCAGGTGGTCATACTCATTTGACAGTGGTTCGGGACTATGGTGTGTATGAGGTGCTGGGTCAGACCCGGGATGACGCCGCGGGGGAGGCTTTTGACAAAGTGGCCCGCGCCATTGGTCTGGGATATCCCGGTGGGCCAAAGATTGACCGCCTGGCAAAGGAGGGGGATCCGGAGGCCATCGTGCTTCCCCGGGCATCCGTAGACGGCGCTCCCCTGGATTTTAGTTTCAGTGGTCTAAAAACCGCAGTGCTAAATTATCAAAGTCATTGTCAAAGCAAGGGAGAGCCGGTTCAAACCGCGGATCTGGCTGCGTCTTTCCAAAAAGCGGTGGTGGATGTGCTGGTTCAACATACCAGGGAAGCCGCGAGGCAAACCGGCTTCAAGAAGATAGCGCTGGCAGGCGGGGTTGCGGCAAATTCGGCACTGCGCTCCGCCATGGAGGAGTGGTGTAAACGGGATGGATTGTCCCTCTACTATCCTTCTCCGATCTACTGCACCGACAACGCGGCGATGATCGGTGCTGCCGCCTACTATGAATTCCAAAAAGGGGTGCGGCACGGTTTGAATCTGAACGCGGTGCCGAATCTAAAGATCGGACAGCGGCAAAGGCAGACAAAATAAAGGGGAATTTTCGGTTGTTCACTGGACGATTTTATAATAGTTCTCGTTTTGGACAATCTGATTGATTTATGATGTTCCCGCGGCAAGCAAAGGAAATCCTGATAGAAGAGGAGATATTTTGCGATGAAATTTGCGGCAATCGTAGTAGCCGCTGGCAACGGCCTCCGGTTTGGCGGAAAAGTGGCGAAGCAGTTTGTACTGCTTTGCGGAATGCCGGTTGTCGCGTATTCTCTGCAGGCACTGCAAAAAAGCGAGGTGGAGGCCATCGTTTTGGTGGTAGGTGCCGGACAGGTGGAATTTTGCCGGAAAGAAATCGTAGACAAGTATGGATTTACCAAAGTGACGGCGGTAGTGGAGGGTGGGGAAGAACGGTACCTTTCTGTTCAAAGGGGTCTTGCCGCACTGCCGGAGACGGAATATGTGCTGATTCAAGATGGGGCAAGACCTTTTCTGACCTCAGAAATTCTGGACCGCGCGATGAGAACAGTGATCAGATGTGGCGCGTGTGCTGCCGGCATGCCGGTAAAAGATACCATCAAGAGAGTGAATCAAGCGGGGATTGTGATAGAAACACCGCCCAGGGAGGAACTTTGGCAGGTGCAGACGCCGCAGGCCTTCGCGATTCCTTTGATCCGGGAGGCGTATGAAAAATTAAGCGAACATCCGGAAATGCAAGTCACCGACGATGCTATGGCAGTGGAACAAATGCTAAATGTGCCTGTAACACTTTTTCCTGGAAGCTATGAAAATATAAAAATCACCACGCCGGAGGATCTTATTCTGGCAGAGGCACTGATCTCCGAGCGCGGGGCGGAGCAATAAAATCCTTGACAGCAAAAGGCAATGTTGCTAGAATAGACAAGCATTGTTCGGAGAGGTGTCCGAGTGGTTTAAGGAGCCGGTCTTGAAAACCGGTGACTCCGTAA
>CAZROZ010000017.1:0-15376 GCA_964601745.1 uncultured Lachnospiraceae bacterium
CCCGTATTCGCAAATCGCGTCGCTCCCTGCGGTCACGCCGCTTTTTTGCTCATACTTATTTAGCGTCGCTAATGTCCATATGGAAGTCCATCCACATGGACATTGCGAGTGGGCTTATATAGTAAATTTTGCATGTATATGGACAGCATGCGACAGAGGAGGGAAAAAATGAACCAAATACCAAGAATAGAACATCCGAAACCTCAGATGCAACGGGAGGGCTGGATGAATTTCAATGGCGAATGGGAGTTCGCCTTTGACTTTGGAAAGAGCGGGATCGCAAGAAGATTTTATGAGAGGGAGACCCTGGAAACAAAAATTCTGGTCCCCTTTTGCCCGGAGAGCACATGCAGCGGCATTGCCTATAAAGACTTTATCCCGGCAGTGTGGTATCTGCGCAAGGTTTCCCTGACGAAGGAACAGCGCCAGGGCAGGATTTTGCTGCATTTTGGCGCGGTGGATTATGGCTGTCAAGTGTGGGTAAACGGGAGAGAAGCGGGAGAGCACGCGGGAGGATATGCCTCTTTTACCTTTGATATCACGGAACTGACTGTGACCGGGGAAAATCGGATTACGGTCTATGCATGGGACGATCTGCGAAGTGGCAGACAGTGCCGGGGCAAACAGTGTGAATCCTATTACTCCGCTGGCTGTGATTATACAAGGACTACCGGGATCTGGCAGACGGTCTGGCTGGAATTTGTGCCGGAGGCGTATATCCAAAAGATATGGATGGTTCCGAATCTTGCAGATAAGACAATCGCCATCAAAGCGTTGGTGCGGGGAGAAGGCACCCTGACTGCGGAGGCACTTTACGAGGGGAGAAGCTGCGGAAAAGCCAGCTGTCAAACTTCATCCGGAAATGCATTTTTGACCATTCCCCTGTCGGAACTGCATCTGTGGGAAGCTGGTCACGGTCGCTTGTATGATTTGAAACTTTCTTTTGGCGAAGACAGGGTCACCAGCTACTTTGGCATGCGGGAAATTCGTCTGGATGGGGAAACTGTTCTGCTCAATGGGAAACGAGTCTTTCAGCGTCTTGTGCTGGATCAGGGCTTTTATCCGGACGGGATTTATACAGCGCCGGATGACCAGGCATTGGAGCAGGATATTCATCTTTCCCTCATGGCCGGATTCAACGGTGCCAGGCTGCACCAAAAAGTGTTTGAAGAACGGTTTTTATATCACGCTGACCGTCTCGGTTATCTGGTCTGGGGTGAACAGGGCAATTGGGGACTGGACTACAGCAGGAAGGACGGATTGAAATGTTTCCTGCCGGAATGGATGGAGGTCTTGGAACGGGATTTCAATCATCCGTCGATCATTGGCTGGTGTCCCTTCAATGAGACTTGGGATTATGAGGGAAGAAAACAGGATGATGATCTTCTGCGGATCGTGTACCGAATGACGAAGCAGTATGACACCACCCGTCCCTGCATCGATACCAGCGGGAATTTCCATGTGGAGACGGATATCTACGATGTGCACGACTATGAGCAAGACCCGGAGACCTTCCGCAGTCATTATGAGGCCTTTGCGAAGGGCGGGGAGTTGTGGGATGCGTGTGCGTCGAGGCAGAAAAAGACGAAGGATATGCCAGTCTTTGTCAGTGAATACGGTGGTATCAAGTGGGACACGGAGGGAAAAAGACAGGATGGATGGGGATATGGAAAGGGCCCCGAGACGGAGACAGAATTCCTGGAGCGCTACCGGAAGTTGACGGAGACCTTGCTGGAGAATCCCAGGATGTTCGGCTTTTGCTATACGCAGCTCTACGATGTAGAACAGGAGCTGAACGGCCTTTTCACCTACCACAGAGAGCCGAAATTTGACATGGAAAAAATCCGCGAAATCAACAGCAGAAAAGCTGCAATAGAAGAAGATTGAGAGCGGGAAAATACCTGCACAGGGGAGGAGAGAAAATCCTCCCCTGTTTAGTCAGGTCTGCAGTCAGGCACATGCAGGAGGGGACTGACGAGTTCAGTCAGGCTGGCAGCTGAGTCTGGGAAAGAAGACTGACAAGCTTAGTCAAACCGGCGGCAGAGCCCATGTACGAAGAGAAGAGACAGGCCCATTGCCGAATCCATTCACAGAGGTTGGCAAATGGAAGCCTGCTGACGTAGACCCATAAATACTTACAAAATTCCTGCATGAACTTTGTATTTCAAATGTCTGATGCGTTCGCTTTCTCTGATTCGAAGACTGGCTGGGCAAGGTAAAGCGTGAGCGCGGGATTGGTCTGGGCGGCGTCCATCAGCAATTCCAGTAACTCGTCACCGTATTCCTCCAGAGATTGTAGAAAAATTTCATGGTCCAACAGGATGATTTTTAAAGGCCGGTTGATTTTTCCCAGGCTGTCCTCCAATTCTTCCAGATCTCGGGGAACGATTTTAAGGGTGAGTTGGTCCGCCAGGTAAGACAAAGCACTTCGTTTCGTTTTCATTTCTGCCCCGTCGAGCAAGGCAATTTTGTATTGCTGTGGCATGATAAAACTCCTTCTTAAAAGACATTTATACAATATTAACAATTCTATACAAATAATTTATCTTCAATAATAACCAATATAACTTTATAATAAAGAAATATAGTATGATTTCCCTCACAAATGAGCTGCTATATCTTCCAGATAAGAGAGAATGTCTCGGGTCTGAGGTGGGCATCCCTGCACATGAGAAGAAAACCTACGGGTGCAGTTTCCGATGCCGGGACAAGAGAGATGCTGTCCCTGATACTTTTGCCCGATACAGATAGCATTCTTTTCAAAACGGGAGAGCAGACCTTCGTCCTTAAGTCTAGCCAGTGCCTGGATCAAATTCGCATAGCAAGCAGAGCACGCATCTTGTGCGTTGACATATCTTGCCAGTGCCTGGACTTTTCTGGAAGAAACAGCTCTCACCGGACGCTGGTCCCGGTTGCATTCGATGATGTTGGCATGTTCAAGGTCCATGCTGCCGACTCCCAGTTGCGCTGCGAGACGAATGTATTCTATATCCTCCGGCGCATAACCCATGCAGGAGGCAATATAACTGTCTATCAGTACGGAATCCGTACCGCAAAAAATGCGATTCATGGGAACTGGGTTGCCGCCGTCTTCAAAGTCCAGATCTCCGCAGATGCCATCAACCACAACGAAATCGGCATGACGAATTTTATTCAAAATCGCAATGGGCTTATGAAGACCTAATGCGTGGAAATGCCGTTTTTCCTTATCGGAGAGAATCCCTTTCAAATTTTTCAGGGCGCCCGTCACCTGTGTCTGGCAATGCCCTTTGAGCACCGGCAGACTGATGAGAAAGTCCAGGGACAGAGCCGTTTTGCTGATTTGGATGTCCAGACCGCCGTAGGATTTGGTCACGTAACGGTCTGATTTGGTGTCCAGCAGAGGGACCCGATATTTCTTGGAAAGTGACTCATACCCGCATACCTGAAAGGCATTTCTTGTAGAATCTCCCACCCAGGAGCCCTCCAGGATCAACAGATTCGTATGACCATGCTCCTGCAAATATTCGATTACACCGGCGACCAGATCAGGATGAGTGGTAGCGCCTTCTGATGCGGGTCTTGCCACCACCAGATTGGGTTTCAAACCAATTCTGGCACCCTTTGGAATCAGAGAGGCAAGGTCCGCCCGTTCCAGCAGCGCTTTTGCCATCAACTGAGGACGATCCCCATAATAAACCAGAATATCATTTCGATCCATGAAAAGCCTCCTTTCCCCGCAACACATTACCACCATCAAGGACAAAATTAGAGAGAAACGCCAATGAAAACTCAATTTAGAAAGCAGATCACATCAGAAAAAATTATATATCTACATAAATAAGAGTCCCAAACGAACTCCACATTCACGAAAACAAGGACCTCAAACCAATTCCACATCCACCAAAACAGGAAAATCAAAACTTGAGAATCAAAACAGCATCCCCAAATCCAGTAACAAACCCAGCACCGACTCCTTACTCCAAATTCGCTCCGTGAACTTACCCACTAAAAAAGTGCTGGCATTTCCCCCATGTTTTATGATAAAATGCGGACTGCGGTCCCGGAGAGAGGACACTCCGGATTCTATTTGGGCTTCCCATGAGGGGAATGCCTGTCTTATTGTAACCGAGAGGGCAGTCTTTCGCAATTCTAAAGTGTGATTAAATTTTATATTCTGGTATTCTTTTACTAATACACTTCTTTCTTTATATTTATCTAAAGGATCCATGTTATCCGCTTATATTTATTTTATATACGACAGGTATGCGGTGGCTTTGTGCCTGCTTGTTGCCTGTCAGGATGATCGTGCGCACAGAGACGAGGCTGGTGTCTCGATTTTTATGCGTTCAGTGTCAGTGTGTAGGAGTGACAGAGGTGAGGTACGCCCACTTTGTCTGGTTTTGATGGTTCACTGCGCATGTGAGAGGCAGATACGTCATAGCGAGGTATACAGAAGGTAGACCTTTTTGCCATGCTGCGATGCATGCAGTTATTGTGACCGAGGAAATGGAACTTTTTACTGTCAGCCACAGTAGCTGAAAGGGGATTGAGATTTGTAATAAAAATTGAGGAGATTGAATTTAGGTCGGCAGACGACTTGCAAATGTGATTTGTGCATTTTTTCTGCAAAGAACAGAAAATCCTTACGTGGAATCTGCGAGAACTGAAACGCAGCAAAGCAGTCCGGGGTTTCATCCGTGGTGTTGCGTCATATGTGGAGCATGGTTTCCGCAAGGAATAGAAGAGAAAGGAGCATTTTGGCGTTATGTACGGACAAGAATCATATAACAATCAAGTTGCCCTGGTGGGATGGACAGAGGGCGATCTTATTTATAGTCATCAAGGATATGACGAGAATTTTTATCGGATGGAATTGACAGTGGAGAGACCGGAAGGGTACTTTGACCGTGTTCCCATTCTACTTCCGGCTCATACGATAGATGAAGAAGAATCTTACAGGGGGAAGGTTTTGATGGTGAGGGGACAGTTTCACTCTTTTCAGAACAGGAGAAATTCCAATATGATAATTTATGTCATGGCAAAAGAGGTGATTCAGGCGCCTCCCTATGAAGATCCGACGTTCAATTATATTTATCTTGAGGGAAATCTCTGCAAATTCCCTGTCTGCCGGCAGACTCCAAACGGGTGGAATATTACAGAATTGCTTCTGGCAGTGGACAGCACGTCCGATCGCGCGGATTTTATTCCTTGCGTCTGTCGGGGCGAAGATGCAATTACTACCGGTCATTTGGAAGTAGGAGCGCTCCTGCAGTTGTGGGGCAAGATCCGGAGCCGATATTATGGAAAATACGATTATAAGTCTAGACGCGAGTCTCATATCACGTATGAAGTAGCAGTGGATAAGGTGATCTGCTTAAAACGAGGGAATTATCTTGCCAAACAGCGATCTCGGAGATCGTATCAATCCCCCATTTATTGAGGAAAGATATGCGGAAAGGACTGTGAGAAGTAGGGCTATATAGCGTTGCTTCCTCACAGCCCCTTTTACTTTAAAAGCCCAGTCGCAATGTCCAGGCGGATGGACTGCTCGCAGGCCAATCCGCCTGGACATTAGCGACGCTAAACCGTATGAGCAAAAAAGCGGCGCGACCGCAGGGAGCGACGCGATTTGCGAATACGGTTTAGGATTGCGGGAGTGCCGCAGGCACGGAGCAATCCGTGGGCTTTCATTTATGGTGGTGTCCCATATGTGGGGCATGGAAGTCTTCTTAAATGACATTAAATGCACGGTAATAGGGGCTTGGCGGCAGCCGGTCAAAGAGTTTTACATGCCTGCCGTCAAAAGTGCCCGGGTAGAAAACCAGGATTGGCACGTCCCCGGCTCTTTGCTGCAAAGCCTCCAGAAGAATGTGAATGCGCATAAAGGGGAACACATCGCCCACCCCAGTCAGGAGGATCACATCCCCTTTCTCCGGCTTTTGCGCACATATTTTATCCACATAATTACGCGGCTGAACAGATCCCGCAATCATTTTAGAAAGACCCATTTTCCCTTTTTTCTGCTCAGTATCGCTCATGCGATCTAGAGTCCGCTTGTCTTTACAGCAGGAAAGGAATATTTCATACAGATTATTCTCTCTCAGACGGCAGGGAAGGCTCTGATCGGCCAGAATCTGCTTTACAAAGTGCCGAACCCGCATCTCGTCAGCTGCCTCATAACAGCATAGCCGTATATTGACCTCATTGGAAAGGCCATTTCCCTCCAGAAAATCCGGATCTCGTAAAAGTTCCCGCACCCGGTCTAATCTTTCATCGATCGTGCTCATATGTTCATTTCCTCTCGACAATCCTAAATTTTAAAAAGCAGCACTGTGAAAATTAATCGCGTAGGGGTATTTTCCCCTCTCCCTCACTCGCATGAGACTTAATGGAATAATTTCATCCTACTCGCATGAGACTTATCCGCACAATTTCGCCCTACTCGCATGAAACTTGAAATTTATCAGGACAGGATTTCATCTACTGCCTACGTGTTTAATCCAGGGATTTCATTGTTCATCAACATTTTCGAAAAAGGAGTTGCTATAATCAAGAACTGCTCCCTATCATACCACGGATATGTGAAAATTGCCACATATTCGCATTCCCAACGATACTTCTTTGAACCGGATTTTCGACGGTTGCGATACGATTGAACTGTGAAACTCCCGGAAAATTTGTCAAATTTGGAAAAAATACAGACCACATATGGCCTGAGCATGAGAAAAACCCGGAGCAACATGCTCCGGGTTTTTCTCCATTAGGTCATCCCTGCATTCAGGTTTTGAACTTTCATTATTACTTTCTTTTAAAAGAATACGAGAGCTCACTTTCCCTCTCACTTTTACTCTTTTTGCTTGCGTTTTCTTTCCCTGCTCATGCCTATTGTTGTCACACAAATGCCGACGGCGGATACCACAAAAAGCACAATCCACATTGCCATGTTACTGCTGTCACCGGTCTGTGGTGTATCCAGCGGCACGAGCGGATCATCCGGCAAATAGTCCGGTGGATCCTCGGGTGGGTCGTCTGGCGGGTCATCCGGTGGATCCTCAGGTGGGTCGTCAGGCGGATCGTCTGGTGGATCATCAGGCGGGTCGTCCGGTGGATCATCTGGCGGGTCGTCCGGTGGGTCATCTGGCAGGTTGTTCACGAATTTCGCATTTGCCGTCCCGGTTTCCGGAATGGCTCCCGTCGTCCCGGTTGAAGACGTTGTGTAGCCATCCTGATCTGCCTCTGACTCTGTCACTGTATATGTGGTCCCCGGTGGTAATCCGACCGCAGTTTTTGTCCCTCCGTGTTTCAGTGTGAATTCCGCCACCCCATCGGTGAACGTCATATCACCATACACACCATTGATGCCCTTATCGCTCAATTCCACACGGAAATGCCACTCCCTGCTTCGATCTCCCAGGCTGCCAGTCACAGTTTTCTCTACAGTCAGGTCTCCTTCCCGTTTCTCGTTGGTGAACTTTGCCTCGGCATTTTCCCCTTCCTGAATTGTGCCCGTCTCCCCCGACATGGAAGTCTCGTATCCATCTTGGTTTGCCTCTACTTCTGTGACTGAGTAAGTAACACCTGACGGCAAGCCAGTTGCAATGGCAGCTTGTCCGGCTTTTAATGTGAATTCTGCCACGCCACCGGTGAAGGTCATTCCTCCAAATGTGCCGTTGATACTCTTATCGCTCAATTCCACACGGAAATGCCACTCTTTTTCTTTGTCTCCTGCAGAGCCCGTCACTGTCTTGCTCACAGAGAGACCGCCTGTATCTGGAGCAGGAGCGGGTTTCTCATTTCCAAAGGTTGCACCTGTCTGTCCTTCCTCTGGAATGGTTCCCGTCGCACCGGTCGATGAGGTGCTGTATCCATCCTGATCAGCCTCTTCTTCCGTCACTGTATAGCTGATACCGGAGGGAAGGCCAGTGGCAGTCTTACCTTCTCCGTGTTTCAACGTGAATTCAGCCACGCCATTCACGAAGGTCATGTCGCCATACGTGCCATTGATCGTGGTATCGCTTAGCTCCACGCGGAAATGCCAGTCCCTGTTGGGATCTCCCTCTGCCCCCATAACCGTTTTTGTGACAGTAAGATCTCCTCCTGGTCGATAATTGGTAAATTCAGCGCTGGCAGTGTCCCCTGCTGGAATGGTTCCCGTCGCACCGGACGAAGATGTTTTGTATCCATCCACATTCGCTTCCGTCTCCGCCACCGTATAACTGATACCGGATGAAAGGCCAGTAGCAGTCTTGCTTTCTCCATGTTTCAACGTGAATTCTGCCACGCCATTCACGAAGGTCATGTCTCCATACGTGCCATTGATCGTGGTGTCGCTTAGTTCCACGCGGAAATGCCAGTCCTTGGCAGTGTCTCCTCTGGTGCCCGTCACAGTTTTTGCGACGGTGAGGCTGCCCGTACTTGGAGTTGACGCAGGTGGGTTTCCAATTGTTACCGTATCACCGGCAACTTGAATATCCCCCTCTGCATTCTGGATCTCCTCCCCATATTGATCTAAGAGTACTACCTTATTTCCTCCCGAGCCATCCTGATCAACGCGAAAGTAAATTGGTTCAGTCAATCTCACATAACCTTCTGGAGCAGTGGATTCTATTAATATAGCCTTCTGTCCATGTCTGAGCCGTTTCCAATCATTAATTGTTATTACATCGCTATCACCGGTTACATTGCTATCACCGGTTACATAAATTCGAGCAGGCCTGTAGATTCCACCAGCATACGAAATAGCTCTTGTTCTAATACGTCCTGCTTCCACTAATGCCGCGATCGTATTTTCATCTTCCTCATGGCCGCTGGTATTGATGGCGTATAAAATAAACTTTGCTCCAGGAAGCGGTTTCTGCGTAGATGCATCTACTTTACTTATTTTTAAAACTGCATGATCTTGTCCCTCCATTTCTACAAAATCACCCGTCGTAAAAGTCCATTTGTTTCCAGCCGTCAGCGCTTCCTTTCCTTCTATCACAACAGAATTATCGATTTCCACGCTTTCCTGGGCTTCTCCTTCCTTCGACAAGCTGTATGCATACCAGATACGCAAATGTTTCCCATCAGGGACGATAAGTTTAAGCTGTTTTTCACCATTTGCTCCGTTTCCTATACTTTTAGACCAGCCGTCTTGCTCCTCTCCTGGAGATTTTTCAGGCAAATTCACCCATTCCCCGTCCACATATTTCTGAACCAAAATATTCTCATAATCGAGGTCTAAATATGGACTATTACTAAAACTGTCAACAATAGTCAGGGTACCATCGTCAGATAACTTTGCTCCCTGTTCGTTCACCTCCACATAGAATGACACCTTGCCATTTTCCACTGCTGCCTCTTTCGTCAACGCACCGGTCGGGAAATCCAGGACGCTTTGCACATGGTCCAATTTTTGTGGTTGACCCTCACTGTCAACATATGTCATCCAGGCATCGTTCTTTACTTCAACTTTTGATGTATTTGTGGGCATTTTAGTCATATCAGCTTCCAGCTCATAGGTGAAAACATACCTGTAGTGACCTTGTTGTTTGGCAAAATCCTCCTGCAGTGTCGTCCCTCCCGCCTCTCGAAAGGCATCCCATCGAGCGTCAATGGTTCGATCTTTGCATGGGTTACTGCCTACGTATTTGAATTTCACTTCCGTGCCATCCGGCATAATGCGCTTTGCACTCAAGGTGTCTTTAATATACTTCAAATGTTCATCAAAAGTATCTTGAAAATGAATGTCGCTTGCGTCCCTTGGAAGAGAATTTTCATTGGTTAACCCATTCTGGAATTCCACCATATAGGTAATAGTTTTCTTACCGCTTATCGGGTCGACGTTAAGATGACCTTCCTTCGTAAGGGGAAGTGTCAGATTTAATTCCTTATCGGCAGGACCTTCGGAATCCTTAATGGCAGCAACTACATTATTATAGACTCGGATATCCCCCTTAAGAGAAAGATATTCAGATAGAGTACTAGCGCCTTCAACTGTTGTGAATTTGTTTGATTCCACGAATTTAGCTTTGTCGGGATCAATGCTGTATCGATATGTGAGCTCCACATCATATTTAGCAAGTTCGTCCGGCCATTTCCCATGTACCCAATTAAACTGCCACTGATAATAATCCTTATCTTCTTTCGGTTCCACAGTGGGATTCAAAACGATCGCAGTATCGTAAGTATGAATATCTGATCCTGTATTATCTTTTAAATATCCATCTTTTGCCTCCTTTAGACTGCTGACAGAATAAACCCCAAATTCATGTCCATCTTTTCTGCCTTCGTCTTTCGTAAATTCCCAAGTTTTCTGCTCGCCCTCATCAGAATAAGTTGCAGTGACTGATGTAACGGTAATCGCATCAAAAGTGTAAATGTGCCAATTTTTTCCCGCATCATCTATAATATGCATCCGGTCAATCAGTCCAGCTCCAATCCGGTACTGTGCATCTATTTTTTCGTCAGAAATTCCTGCGCTAACTTTCACTGTCACCGTATAGTCCAGTCTCTCGCCACCATTATAGATTTCTCCATCCTTCTCTGCATGGACACCCGGCGGACCGAGATTTACAATGTCGTCATCTGTCCTCTCTTCTAATTCACTGGGAAGTTGTGTTTTCGCTGTATTCAAATATTCACCATATTTATCATCGACATCTTTACACGATGTGAGAATGCGCATTTTCAGACGGTGAAACTGATCGTAAAACAGTTTTTCCTTTAATTCCTCTGGGGCTTTAGAAAAATCAAAATTTACCTCATTTCCTTCACCCTTCAGCATAAACTCTAAAAGGTCCTCCCAATTTTGATGCGACCCGCCACTGCGACCCTTTACAAATTGAAACTGATTACCATTTTCATCCAAAAAGAAAACACCAACAATATCATCGAAATCGAGTTTGTCCGGAAGTGTATCCGTCACCGTACTGCTTCCCAGAGACAAATACGGATCGTATGCCTCGATTTGCCAGCTAAGAACAGGATTATAACCCCAAAAGTCGCCTTCTATCACCCACCCTGTTTTCAACAAGCTGCCAAAATCAACCTTGAAATCTGCCTCATCATGGAGCGGTGCTGACCCCGCCTCCCCCTCCGGGGTTACTGTAGATTCATTTTTTACAAGAAATGATGCGTCAGAATCCCCAAGTCCTCTAACCAATTCTGTCACATCAAGTTCATACTCGATTTCAACCGTTTCGTGTGGCGGGATCTCCTGGTCCCAACTAAAGGAAAACTTTCCCTCTTCACTCGTCACCGCCCCATTAAAAGGGGACTTCTCTACTTGCAATGAACCTTCCACAAACTTCGGAACAAAATCCGGATGCCCCTCTGTAGAAAAGTGATCATTGAAAGAGAATCGATTGATCGGTTTGTCTGTCGGATTTGTCACCGTGATTCTGTATTTGATGTGATGCGTATTGGGATCATATTCATACGCTTCCTTATTCATAAATGGAGCATCTCCGCCAGGCGGTGTATAATGTCCCTTATCAGAACCGACAACAACATCCAGACTGTCTATATCGGCATTCTCGTCAATTGTGCCTGAAAACTCAATATCATACTGATTGGTCTCCTCATCTTTGTATTTGACCAGGATATAGGTATGACCTTCCTCATCCTTTACAATTTTTAGGTTTCCGTCCCCTCCGACCAAATCCTCGATATTGGCTGCTATGTCATCCCCCAGTTCAACAAACATCCAATCACCATCTTGCCATTCCTCTTCCGGGATCCCTGCTGCCTTTAACTCCTCCTGCGTGGCAGGACTAAATACAAGATGCTGATCATCAGGTTCTTTGAAATGCAGCCTTACCGTATAATTGCCGCCTGGTTTCATATCCTGAATCAAAACGATATTCCCATTTTCATCTACTATTTCGATGCTCTCCAGGAATTTGCTCAAATCTCCAGACTTTCCATTCGTCTCCCCCGAAGCCGTGCCGTCATCTTCCGCCTCTGTCGCGGATTCTGAGTCACCGGACGTACCTGGCTCCTGCGTCGTGTCCTGCGCAGACGGATCTTCTGACTCCGGAGCGGGTTCTGAGCTGGGTTCCTCTGTCGACGGATCCCGCTCTGCATCGGACTCCGTTAGATCCTCCTGTCCTTCCGGATTTTCCATTACGCCGGTATCTGTTTCTCCTATCCTCTCTTCGGTGGATGTATCTATATATGCGGACTCCCGGCCCAGCACAGTCGATCCGCTCATCGTACTGACTAATAAACAAACACACAGCGTCAAAGCAATCCATTTATATCGAACATGCTTTTTCAACAGATCACCTTCTTTCTAATTTTTTGGATTGATCGCGAATTCACAACATTCATCGGGCTCATCAAATATCGGTGCATGGTCTATCTGCATTCCAAAGCACCGAATATTTCAAAAAAGTCTGCCTCGAGTGCAACGCCGCCGTCTCCACCTCTATGCCCGTTACCATTCAACCAAAAAGTAATCACAAGAATCTGTTGATCACGCTATGTCTTATGCACTCTACCCTGTTTCATCCGTAAATTCCCCCAATAAAATGATCTCTAATCCTCGTCTAAGAGTTAATTGATCCCTGATCCTCGTCTAAGAGTTGTCCGTGCCTCCCCCGTATTCTCGTTCCGTCGTTTCTCCTAACGTCGTTTCTCCCAAAGGGCAGCCACATTCCTACTGTTCTGATGAAAAGATATTTGTATTTTCCTTAATTTTCTGGTCCACAAGCTTTTTTAATTTCTTACTCGCCTTGAACTCCGGTTTAAACCGTTCCGGAGTGACGCATCCCTCCATTGTTCTCAAATTACGTACCAAACGTTCCTTTTTCCTTCGGACAGAAAATATCCCGAATCCCGTCAAATACACTGCTGTTCCCTCACATAGAAATTCGGCGACCATATCTTGAAAAGTATCTAATACCTCCTCCGCCTTTTTCTGCGTCATTCCAGTGCGTTTTGCAAACATCGGAATCAGATCTTTCCTATAAACACACTTGCCCTCTCTCATAGTCTATCCCACCCTTCCTTATCTGCTATATATTTCTTTTATTCCTCGGTTTTTTCATCATAAATTCTCTGTTTCTGGCCTAATTTTTAGCCCTTTTTCATTATTAAAAATGAGGATATTTTGTCTATTTAAATTGTCGCAGATAGGGTAATCTGCGACCGTGTGTCATGCGCAATCTACTGCCGAAGGAGGAATCCTATGTATTTCCCTCTTTTCCCCTGACATTTCATAATGATTTGAGTTATCTCAATCTTGCTCTGATTGATGCGGACGAACAATTGTCTCCCATTTTCGAGAACTGACTAGAAAAACTGACTGCTTTGAAATAAATAGATGGGCTTTGCGCAGGGGGAAGGATGGGGTAGATTTATCAATAGGAGAAAGAAAAATGAAGAAAAGGAAAGGAAATTAATTGGACCTTTTTGACCATTTATTTGACTGCTAATAAATCAGCACTCAGCTCATATCTTCATGCAAACTAATTAGAACGAGAGTGACTTATGGCTTTCAATTATAAAATTTTAGAATGATTTTAATTTTATCGTTGAATTTTGGGGAGAAAAAGGATATTATCAGATTCTGCGAGGGGGCTTTTTATGTGTCGCAGATTACCCTATCTGCGACATTTTTTTTGCGCAGACCCGCAAAAGATCTACACTGCGATGCAGGCCTCACATCGAGTGAGTGGAAAGCCCCGCTACTCCATTGGAAGGATTCATGCGCAAAAGAGAATTGATTTTGCGGCTAATGGCTACAGGCAAGGCAATCTGCGTTCGCAATCCGCTTCCTGTCTCGTCTTTTTGAGGAATAGGCAGGATCCAGATATATAATTCCCTGTTGCTGCAGATATAATTCCCTGTTGCTGCAGATATAATTCCCTGTTGCTGCAGATATAATTTCCTGTTGGTGAAAGGAAAAAGGCATGGATTATTTCTCTCCATGCCTTCTCATCATATCAATCAATTCAATATTCTACAGCTGTCGCAAAAAATCTACTGACAGGCCAGCGCTCTGCGTTCAATTTCCTTTCAAAAATCACGCTGACACATGAAATCTAGTTTTCACCGGCCAGGCTTGAATCAGGTTTAGCGCTGCACCCGTGCGCCAGCACCGCCCATCAAAGCCTCTACTTCCTTCCGGTTTGCCATCGTGGTATCCCCTGGTGTCGTCATAGCCAGCGCACCGTGCGCTGCGCCGTACTCCACCGCGACTTTGGCATCACCTGTCGTCATCAGGCCGAAAATCAGACCGGAGGCAAAGGAGTCGCCGCCGCCGACCCGGTCCAGAATCTCCAGACCATTGTAATCTTTGGCCTTGTAGACTTCCCCGTCCGCCCAGCAGATCGCGCTCCAGTCATTGACCGTTGCGGTCTTCACCGTGCGCAGGGTAGTCGCCACAGCTTTGAAATTGGGATACGCTTTTGCGGCCTCGTTGATCATCTTCTTGTAGCCGTCCAGATTCAATTCCTTCAGGTTCTCGTCATTCCCCTCGATTTCAAATCCCAGACAGGCTGTGAAGTCCTCCTCATTGCCGATCATGACATCTACATATTTCGCGATCTCCTTATTGACCTCCTGCGCCTTCTCCTTGCCGCCGATGGCGCTCCACATGGACGGGCGATAATTCAAATCGTAAGATACGACAGTGCCGTATTTCTTTGCCGTCCGGATTGCCTCGATGACAGTCTCACAGGACTGCTCGGACAAAGCCGCATAGATGCCGCCGGTATGGAGCCAGCGTGCGCCCAGCTCGCCGAAAATGTAGTCAAAATCAAAATCCGCCGGCGTCATTTTGGAGATGGCAGTATTGGCACGGTCGGAGCAGCCCACAGCTCCTCGAATGCCAAATCCTCTCTCCGTGAAATTCAATCCGTTGCGGCAAATGCGTCCGATACCGTCTGTCTTCACCCATTTGATCAAGTCAGTATCCACACCGCCCTGCAGGATAAAGTCCTCCAGCAGTCTGCCGACCTCATTGTCCGCAAAAGCCGTGATCACACCGGTCTTCATGCCAAAGCAGCGACGCAGACCACGGACCACGTTATATTCTCCACCGCCTTCCCAAGCGCGGAAGGAACGTGCCGTGCGAATCCTGCCCTCACCGGGATCCAGTCTCAGCATAACCTCGCCTAGCGATACCGCATCATACTTACACTCTTTCGCTGGTCTCAAATTCAGTTCCATGGTTTTCCTTCTTCCTCCTCCTTTTACACAAATTATTTTGCAGGCATCATTGTGGGTTCGCCAGCCATTCCTTCACTGTGGCGGTACTAACTCTAATCATCTTAGCGATCTTTTCAATCGGCATCCCATCATCGCGAAGATTGTATGCCGTCTCCCTCGCCTGCTCAAATCTTCCTTCCTGCATTCCTTTATTGAACACACCTGTACTCAGGTTGCACACGTCAAGCACCTCCTTCTC
>CAZROZ010000018.1:0-4066 GCA_964601745.1 uncultured Lachnospiraceae bacterium
TAGGCGCCAAAATCGGCTCTAGCATCGGATGCTCATAGTGGACCGCCTCAGGATTTTTCTTGCCGTTCACGTAATTTCCTATGAAATCCATAGGACCCGGGCGATACAGCGCCACGCCGGCGATGATGTCCTCCAGATTGGAGGGCTTCAGCTCCTTCATGAAATTTTTCATGCCGGCACTCTCCAGCTGGAACACACCGTCTGTCTTCCCGGCGGAGAGCATCTCATAGACTGCTTTATCATCCAGCGGAATGCTGTCCATGTCCGTTCCCGTCATCCGGGAGGCATTCTGTATCACGGTCAACGTGCGCAGGCCCAGAAAGTCCATCTTCAGCAGTCCCAGTTCCTCCAGGGTCGTCATCGTATACTGGGTGGTGATCGCATCGTCACTGCCCCGGGACAGCGGCACATACTCGTCCACCTTTTCCTGGCAGATCACAACGCCCGCCGCGTGCATGGAAGTGTGTCTGGGCAGTCCCTCCAGCCGCTTTGCCATCTCAATCAGATCCTTTGCCTGGGGGTCCGACTCCATCAAATCCCGCAGCTCTTTGTTGACTTTGATGGCCTCATCAATGGTGGTACCCACCTTTCCCGGGATCATCTTGGCGATTTTATCCACATAGGAATAGCTCAGATCCATGGCGCGTCCCACATCCCGGATCACCATCTTGGCTGCCATCGTGCCGAACGTGACGATCTGCACCACCCTGTCTTTTCCATATTTTTCAATGACGTAGTCAATGACTTCCTGTCTTCTGGTAAAGCAAAAGTCCACATCGATATCCGGCATGGTCAGTCGCTCTGGATTCAAGAAGCGCTCAAACAGCAAAGAAAACTTGATGGGATCAATGTCCGTGATCCCCAGACAGTAAGAGACCAGACTGCCGGCAGCCGAGCCTCTTCCCGGCCCTACCGCGATCCCGTGATCTTTCGCGAATTTTATGTAATCCCAGACAATGAGGAAATAGTCCACAAACCCCATATTCTCAATGGTGGACAGTTCATATTCCAGCCGCTCCCGCAGCGCCTGCTCTCTCCCCGGGTACCGGCGTGAGAGCCCCTGGGTGCACAAATCCCACAGGTAATCCCGGGACGAAACGCCTTCCGGCAAAGGGTATTTCGGCAGCTTATACTGCCCAAAAACAATCTCAACCCGGCACCGATCCGCAATAGCGCTCGTATTGGCTATGGCCTCCGGTGCGTAGGGGAAGAGTGCCGCCATCTCCTGGGGGGACTTTAGATAATACTGCCCTCCCTCATAGCGCATCCGGTTCTGGTCTGACACCTTTCTCTGGGTCTGGATACACAGCAAAATGTCGTGGGATTTGGCGTCCTCCGCATAGGTATAATGCACGTCATTGGTGGCCACCAGAGGAATCCCGGTCTCCTGATGCATCCGCATCAATCCCTGATTGACCAGCTTCTGCTCTGCCATGCCGTGATCCTGCAATTCCAGGAAAAAATTCCCCTCCCCGAAAATCTCCCGCAGCGTCAGCGCACTTTTCTTCGCCTCTTCATAAAAGCCCCGGCGCAAATGCATGGCCACCACACCCGCCAGACACGCGGAGAGGGCGATGATTCCCTCGTGATACTGCCGCAAGATCTCGTAATCCACCCGCGGTTTGTAATAGAATCCCTCGGTGAATCCCCGGGAAACGATCTTGATCAAATTGTGATATCCGGTGTCATTTTCCGCCAGCAAAATCAAGTGGTTGTAGCGGTCATCGGAAGTCGTGCCGCCTTCCCGGTCGAAGCGGGAACCCGGTGCCACATAGACCTCACAGCCCAGAATCGGTTTGATCCCCTCTGCCACACAGGCTTTATAAAAATCGATGACGCCGTACATCACCCCGTGATCGGTGATGGCAAGGCTGTCCATGCCCAGTTCTTTCGCCTGGTGAACGATCTCCTTGATCTTCCCGGACCCGTCCAGCAGGCTGTATTCGGTGTGCACATGCAAATGGGTGAATGTTCCCATAAAATCAACCTCCATTGTGTCAGACCCGCTGATGAATAAGCTTTCCCAATCTATACCCTAACTTAACCCAAAAAGCGCGGGACCAGCAGCACTTTTTTGAACTGCAACTCCCGCAGTTTTCTTTTCCACTCTAATTTTTTATACCGCGCGGCCTCAAAATTTTCTATGTCGCTAACTGTAGCTTTACTTTTCTCGATTGCTCAGATAATGATAGCTTTATTTTCCCTCGTTGCTCAGATAACAATAGCTTTATTTCCCCTGGTTGCTCAGATATTTCTCGATATTAGCGACGGCCTCTTCCTCATCCTCGCCCTCGGCTGTGATGGTGATTTCCTCTCCGGTGTGCACCCCCAGTGACATCATGCCCATGATACTCTTGGCATTAATCTTTTTATGATCCGCCACCACGTAAATCGCACTGTCGTACTGACTGGCCACCTGCACTAACATCGCGATGGGCCGCGCCTCCAGACCATTCGGGATATGAATGGTGATGTTCTTGGTTATCATCTCACATTTCCTCCTTTTCATGCTGCCGCAGACGATCCGCAATCTCTCCCAATTTGCGGAGCCGATGATTCACCCCGGATTTCCCGATGGGGGGATCCAGCATGGCACCCAATTCCTGCAGGGAAGCGTCCGGCTCCTGCAGTCGAAGGGTCGCGATCTCAAAAAGTCCCTCCGACAATTTCTCCAATCCCATTTTCTGCTGTATGAGCAGGATATCCTCCTTTGCCCTGGCAGCCGCATCCACGGTTTTCTGAAGATTCGCCGTCTCACAGTTCACCTTCCGGTTGACCTGGTTGCGCACATCTTTCAAAATCCGCACATTTTCCAGATCCATCAGAGCCACATGGGCGCCCATCACGTTCAACAGATCAACGATCTGCGCTCCCTCTTTCAAATAAACCACGAACATATGCTTGCGGGGGATCATCCTGGCCTCTACGGAAAATTTTTCCATTCTCCGGATCAGCTCCTTTGCCTCATTCTCCTCAGGGAGCACCATCTCCAAATGGTAGGATTTCCGCGGATCTGCCATAGAGCCGGTGGAAAGGAACATTCCCCGCAGATACGCCCGCTGACAGCAATTCCTGGCAAGCAATTTCTCACGAACCGCCTTCTCCCAGGTGCCGTCTGTCTCATTCCATCCCAGCCTGAAAAGCATGGAAAGTGAGGGCTTCCCCGCTGGTGCCTGAAGAAAATAAAGTCCCACCCGCCTCCCACTGCGGTTTCTGCGCACTGTGACTTGCATTTTCACGTGGAATACTTTCCTGGTTAAAATATAGGATTTTCTGGCAACTGTCAAGTTTTCCGTCTGGATCTGAAAGGCTGGTCCGTCCGCGGTATCAATCCGCCGTCCGAAATTCTGCGCCATTGCCAATAGCTCCGCCAGCTGACAATGGACCGCAGCCGGAACCTGCCGCTCTAATTCATCTTTGACCTGTCGGGAAAAAGACACATCTTCTCCTCCTCTTAAGTAAACTCCCATATCCCACACATGGGGACTATGAGACACCACCATAAATGAAAGCCTCTGGATTGCCTCGCCCGCGCTGCAGCCCACCTATTCTCGTTTCTCTGAAATTCCTCTTCTTGTATCTCTGAAATTCTTTCCCCGTTTCTCCTCTATCTCTCCTCGCAAGTCTCAGTCTAAGGCAGAGAGCCCACCGAAATCCCCTACTAATTTCACTTCCGGCACCAAAGAAACGCCACTGGTCTCCCGCACTCTCTCCTGCACGTCGCGTATCACCCGGACCGCATCCGCCGCGGCTCCCTCCCCCGCATTGATCAGAAAACCGGCATGTTTTTCGGAAATCATCATGTCCCCGATCCGATAGCCTTTCATTCCCGCCGCCTCAATCAAGGCACCCGCGAAATGCCCCTCCGGCCGCCGAAAGACACTGCCGGCGCTGGGATATTCCAGCGGCTGCTTTGCGCGTCGAGCAGCGGTAAGCTTCTCTACTCTCTTTAAAATTTGTTCTCTCTCACCCCTGGAAAGCCAAAAAGAGGCCTCCAGAATCACGTCTGTTCGCTCCTGAAAAATAGAATGGCGGTAGGAAAAATCCAACTCTTCCTTATGAAGAG
>CAZROZ010000018.1:4076-12697 GCA_964601745.1 uncultured Lachnospiraceae bacterium
TCTCCTGATTTTCCAATCCTCGCAGAACCGTAACCGTCTCCGTCACGTCCTTCATCTCTCCGCCGTAAGCACCGGCATTCATCAGCAGAGCGCCGCCCACACTACCCGGGATTCCCGTGGCAAATTCCAAGCCGGTAAATCCCCGATTGCAGGCTTCCTTCGCCAGACGACTCAACTTACACCCGGCACCGCAGCGCACGAGGCATCCGTCCCGCTCTTCCTGAAATGTCATCTCATCCAGCGGTTCCCTGATCTGGAGTACCACGCCGGGAAAACCCTGATCGCTAAAAATCACATTGCTCCCATTTCCCAAAATAAAGCAAGGCACGTTCCAATCAGCGGCAATTGACAGGACCTCCTTCACCTGCTCTGCGCTTTTTGGCTGAACAAAATAATCTGCCGGGCCTCCCAGACGAATCGTAGTATGCAGCCGAAGCGGTTCCCCCACCCTGACCCTGCTCTCGCCAACTCTCTCTTTTAACTCTCTATAAAACCTGCTCTCGTCAACCCTCTCTTTTAGATCTCCGTAAAAGTTTGGATCTCCGTAAAAGGCCGCATCCATCAACCGCCCTCCATCCAAAGCCAGCCCGCACCACACAACGACATCGCGCTATCGAATGTCAACCGCCAACCACTACAAGTTTCCCCGCAAACTTGACGACTTCGCTCAGCGAACGTCGCACTTCGCGCAGCGAATGTCGCACTTCGCGCAGCGAACGTCGCGCACTATCCGCTAGAAAGCGTCGAGTACCATCTTCGCGCCGCCATAAATCCCCGCGTCGTTTCCCAATTGCGCCAGGCAAAACGGGGTATCCCGCAAAGCGGGGAGCACCCGAGGGACAAAATGCGCTTTGATGGTATCCAGAATAATACTTCCCGCCTTCGAAATGCCGCCACCGATCACAAACGCCTGGGGATTTAAAATCTGCGCAACCTGGGCACAAGCCTGTCCCATCGCGTCCCCAAAAGACTCCACCACTCTCAAGCAGATGGGATCCCCCGCTTTTGCCCCGTCAAAGACATCCCGCGGGGTGATATCCGTCAAATCCCGCAGACAAGACCTTTCCTGCTCCGTTGCCAGATAGGATCGAGCGGTGCGCACAATACCTGCCGCGGCGGTATAATATTCAAGGCATCCGGTCTTTCCGCAATTGCATTTCGCCTCCGGATCATTCCGCAGAGGAAGATGACCAATCTCCCCGGCCGCCCCGCAAGCACCGTTGAGAATCCGTCCACCGATCACCACACCGCCGCCGATACCGGTCCCCAATGTCAGCATGACAATCGTATCATACCCCCGGCCGCCGCCTTTCCACACTTCTCCCATGGCCGCGATATTCGCGTCATTGGAGATAGCGACATTTGGAGTCCCCAGATAGGAAATCAATTCCTCCCGGACATTGGCCACACCCCAGTGCAGATTGGGTGCTCTTAACACGATTCCGTCATCTTTCACCGGACCGGGAATGCCGATCCCCACGCCTCGCAGATCCGACATCGAGATTTCCCGATTCGATAAATGCTCCCGGGCGGAGAGTGCCACGTCCTCCAACAGCTGATGCTTTTGTCCCCTCTCCGTCTCGCCGGGATTGGTGACAATGGCCCATTTTTCCAGCAATGCGTCCTCCAGGAAAAGTCCCATCTTGACGCTCATTCCTCCCACATCCGCGGCAACGATATATTTTTTCTCTTCCATATCTAATAATCTAATTGTGCGCTGCTGCAATCTATGCATGATCCGGTGCCTGTCTCAAATTACAAACCGGAAATAGAAGATCCCTATTGACGGCAAAAGAATGAATCCTCAGCGAGTTCTCCCGCCTGAATAAGATTCATCGATGATGAGAAAATTTCCAATCGCCGCTCCCTCCCGCCGAAAATTCAGACGAGAAAACGCGCACATTCCTCTCCTTCCTATCTGCAAGACTTATCAAGCCTTAATTACCCAAATTTTCCTGAATCTTTCGATATAATTCTTCTGCCGCGTTATATCCCATTTTCTTCTGCCGGTGATTGATCGCGGCCGATTCACAGATAATGGCAACATTTCTGCCGGGACGGATGGGAATATTGTGACAGACGACTTTATTTCCCATGAATTCCACATAATTTTCCTCCAGCCCCAGCCGATCATATTCCACATCCTTATCATACTCTGACAGATGGATCACCAGATCCACTGCCTTGGTATCCCGAACGGAACCGACCCCGTACAGGCTCTTTACATCCACGATGCCGATACCCCGCAGCTCGATATAATGGCGGAGCTGCTCCGGCGCGGTGCCGATCAACGTCACATCCGAGACTTTGCGGATTTCCACCATATCATCTGCCACCAGGCGGTGTCCCCGCTTGACCAGTTCCAAGGCGGCTTCGCTCTTTCCAATGCCGCTCTCACCGGTGATCAACACGCCCTCGCCGTAGACATCCACCAGCACTCCATGGACTCCCATGCGCGGTGCCAATTCCACGTGGAGCCAGCGGATGATCTCCGCGGTAAAAGGAGCGGTCCGGGACTGCGTCCTCAAAATCGGCACGTGATATTGATAGGCGTACTCGATCACTTCCTCCTCGATCTCAATCCCGCGGCAATAAACCACACAGGGGGGCCGATATTCCAGCAGCCGCCGCATGGCTTCCACGCCTACGTCCTCAAAGGTCTGATGCATATAGAGGTTCTCTACATGACCGATGACCTGGATCCTGTCGCTCTCAAAGGAATCATAAAATCCCGTTAACTGCAGTGCCGGACGATTGATATCCGCCTCGGTCACCAGTGCCTTGCTGATGTCCATCTCCGGCGTGCAGTTTTCTAATTTCATATGGTCGATTACTTTTGTCAGTTCCACTGAATACATAGTTTCTTCCTCTCTTTTTTAGATTTCTTAGACTTTATCAATTGACTTTCCAGCTGCCTTTTCACGACGCACGACGACCGGTATCTGATAATTTCAGTATAACAAACATGCCTTCCTTTCGCAACCAGAAAACACATGAAGACCTCAGATACCCAGGTCCTGGAACCTGTGATACCGAGGCCTGAAACATACGCTTCTCTCTTGTTTTTCAGTCAATTTTCCCGGTGGAAAAAGGCATAGACTGTTCCCGCTATCCTTCTGTCCATCGTCTCCGTCTGCGCCAGTTCCTCCTCCGATGCCGCCGCGATCCCGTCCACAGAGCCAAATTTTCGCAGCAGGGCAAGCCGTCTCTTCTTTCCAATCCCGGGAATGTCATCCAGCACCGAGTGAACCTGAGATTTCCCCCGCAGTGACCTGTGATACTCAATGGCAAAGCGGTGTGTCTCATCCTGAATCCTGGTGAGCAGAAGAAAGCCTTCACTATGAATATCAATCGGCAGCTCCACATCCTGATAATAGAGCCCCCGGGTCCGATGGGCGTCATCCTTCACCATACCGCACACTGGAATCGAGAGGCCCAGTTCCTGTAAGACTTCCTGGGCGATGTGAACCTGGCCCTTTCCGCCATCCATGAGGATCAGATCCGGGAATTGATTGAAACTTCCTTTTGTCGTCTCCAGATTCTTTTCTCTCAGTTCCTCCTGTTCTCTCATACCGTGAGAGAACCGCCTGGTGAGCATCTCCCGCATCCCGGCATAGTCATCCCCGCCTGCCGTCTCCTCCAGGCGAAATTTCCGGTAATCCGCCCGCTTTGGCTTGCCGTCCTCAAATACCACCATGGAGCCCACCGGGAAAAATCCCTGCACGTGAGACACATCGAAAGACTCCGTTCGATGCAGGGAGGGAAGATGCAGCCAAGCAGCGATCTCTTCCGCGGCACCAACTGTCCGTTCCTGCTCCCGCTTCAGCGCTTTAGCGTCCTTTTCCAGCATCAATTCCGCGTTTTCCCGGGCTAGATTCACGAGCCTGGCTTTCTCCCCCTGCTTCGGCACCGTGAGCACCACTTTCTGTCCCCGCCGCTCAGAAAGCCAGGTCTCGATCAAATCCTGTTCCTCCAGCGCCAGAGGGAGAATGATCTCCCCTGGAATCAGCGGTGTCCCCGCGTAGAATTGTTTCACGAATTGTCCAAGCACTGCCTGAGGAATCTCCTCCTCCACACCGGTCATGTAAAAATGTTCCCTGCCAATGAGTTTGCCGCCGCGAATGAAAAACACCTGTGCGACCGCCTCCTGTCCGGAGATGGCGCAGGCGACTACGTCCCGGTCCTTGAGATCCCCCGGATTGGTGATTTTCTGCTGCTGTTCCAGCTTTCCCACACTGTCAAGAAGATCCCGGAAGATTGCTGCCCGTTCAAAATCAAGGTTCTGTGCCGCGTCCTGCATCTTTTTGGTCAGCTGCGCCTTCACTGTGTCATAGTGTCCTTCCAGAAAAAGCATGGCTTCTCTCACCTGTTTTGCATACTCTTCCTGGGACACGTACCCCTGACAGGGCGCCAGGCACTGATGAATGTGATAATTGAGGCAGGCCCGCTCCTTTCCCTGGTCTCTGGGGAGCACGCGGGTACAGGTTCGGATCTGATAGAGTTTGTGCAGCAGTTCCAGCACATCTTTCACTGCGCCGGCACTGGGATAAGGCCCGTAATATTTGGCTTTATCCCCTTTTTTCTGCCTGCGGGCAAAGGTGATGGTGGGGAAAGGATCCTGCACATCCACCCGAATATAGGGATAGCTCTTGTCATCCTTTAACATGGTATTATATTTGGGGCGATGCTCTTTGATCAGATTGCACTCCAGAATCAGAGCCTCAACCTCAGAATCAGTGACGATATATTCAAAATGATCAATCTGGGAAACCATCCTCTGGATCTTCGCCGTATGCCCTCTACTGCTCTGAAAATACTGACGCACCCGATTTTTCAAATTTACGGCTTTTCCCACATACAATATTTCGTCTTTGGCGCCGTGCATCAAGTAAACGCCAGGCTTATCCGGCAGCTTTTTTAACGCTTCCTCAATGGGAGACAGTGTTTTCTCTTCCATGCTGGTTTCCTCATGTGATGATTTCAGACGATGCTTCGTTTGGTCTATTGGGGCATCTTAGATTTCGCGGTTGATATTCTTAATCTTGTCATTAGCGGCATCTTTCATTTTGTCCTTAACGGCATCTTTCATTTTGTCTTTGACGTGAACATTCTCGTACCATCTCTGCGATTTGAATCAGCGAAGCTGCGAAAAAGAATTGATTGACATTCCAAAACCTGTCTGATAAGATAGGGAACGCAGCCGAGGGGAATCATACAGCGGCAGTATTGCGGTCTCCAAAACCGTTCACGGGGGTTCGAATCCCTCTTCCCCTGGTCTACTTAAGATGGGGGTCTCTGCTTTATTTGACCCCCTCTTTTTTTGTGCCCTTTGCTCAATCTCGTATATCGCAGGAGGTGGAAACTACTTTCACTCCTTGCGCACAGAATTTTGCTGCTGTATACTTACAGACAGCGTTTTACGCTCATCTCATTTTAAACTTATATTTTTGAGCAATCTGGAAGGAGGCATATTGCAATGCAGAAAGTTTATGATTTTTTAAAGAAATGCGGCACTTACTATCTGGCTACAGTTGAAGACGATCAGCCGCGGGTCCGGCCGTTTGGCACCGTTGACCTCTTTGAGGGCAAATTGTATATCCAAACCGGCAAAGTCAAGGACGTTTCCAAACAAATTCAGCGCAATCCCAAAGTAGAATTGTGCGCCTTTAACGGGGAGAAATGGCTGCGGGTATCGGGCAGGCTCGTCCGCGATGACCGGGTGGAAGCCAAGCAGCATATGCTGGCCGCCTATCCCTCTCTGCAGGGAATGTATTCCGCTGAAGATGACAATACCGAAGTACTCTATTTCAAGGACGCGACAGCAGTGTTCTACTCTTTCACCAGTGCTCCGGAAATCATACAATTTTAAAAAATTCAGCGGCACACGATGAGACAGGGGCTTGATGACAACCTCGATTGCCCAGGGCGATGTTCTCCCCTGGTTTCGTGAAAGGAAAAAATGACTCTATCAGGAAACGGCAGCCATCTCTGTCGTTTCCTATCCGCCTCCGGGGAGACCCACGAATCTGAGATTGATTTTTTGCTGACTGGCTTTTCACTAACCGGATTTCACTGACTGAATTTTTACTGACTTCTCTGGCTGGATTTTCACTGACCGGATTTCACTGACTGAATTTATACTGACTTCACTGACTGAATTTTCACTGGCTGAATTTATACTGACTTCACTGGCTGGATTTTCACTGGCTGAATTTATACTGACTTCACTGGCTGGATTTTCACTGGCTGAATTTTCACTGATTGAATTTTACCGCTGCCAGGCAAAATCCGGCTGTTTTCTTTTGCAATCACAACTCGCTGATTGTAAAATGCAACACTCCATATCGATCCGTCTCTAAGATCGCATAGGTGCGTTTTCTGTTGTCCTGCCGCGGAAAAGTGAGACTGCCGGGATTACAAATCGTCACCTGGCGCTTTTCATCCAGCAAAGGCACATGCGTGTGGCCGTAGAGTGCCACATTTGCTCCCAGCTCCAATGCTCGCTTCTCGATGGCATCCAGCCGGTTCCGATTAGGAAAAAGATGCCCGTGGGTCAGATAAATAGTATAATCGCCAAAGGGTACGACTGACTCCAGCGGACCACCTGAATAAAATACATCACAATTTCCCTGGACACAGTAAAAGGGCACTCCTCCCAGCATCATCTTCACCACGACTTCCTGCCCCTGAATATCTCCCAAGTGGAACACGCAGTCAAAGGGATGTCCCTCGTTGCGCTGCAAAATTTTCGCCAGTCCCGTCACGTCCCGGTGTGTATCGCTGATTGCAAGACCACGCATTGAATTCTCCTCCTAAAGCAAATCTGCGCACTTTATCATTTCTCTTCAGAAAATGTGAATCTTATTGTTCCTCCTCCAGTAGACGACGAATCCCTTCTTTCATCGCCGCGAGGGCTCTCCCCCGGTGACTGATGGTGTTTTTTTTCTCTAGCGGAATCTGCGCCGAGGTGCAGCCGTATTCCGGCAGATAAAAAATGGGATCATATCCAAAGCCATTTTGCCCCGCCGGCACATAGGCAATCTGACCTTCCACTATGCCCTGTGTCACCTTGATTTCCCTGCCTTTTACAGCGCATGCGATGGCACACACGAATCGCGCACGCCGCTGATCCCCTGTCAGTCCCTCAAGCTGGTCTATAATGTACTGATTTTTCACGGCATAAGAAGTATGCTCTCCCATAAAACGAGCGGAATACACGCCTGGCGCTTTATCCAGAGCGTCCACTTCCAATCCGGAATCATCCGCCAGCACAATTCCATCCCAGAGAGCAGAGATGGCTTTGGCTTTTATCACGGCATTCTCCGCAAAAGTTGTCCCGTTCTCCACAATATCCACTGAGATCCCCGCCTCTTTCATCGAATAAACGGGACAATTGAGATCTGCCAGAATCATTCGGACTTCTCTCATTTTCCCCTCATTACCCGTGGCAAATACAATTTCTTTTTTCATGAATTTCTTTCCCCATCCAAAATTCAAATCTCATTGCCTTTTTGACATGAGACTTGTATAATATTTCTACAGTTAGCGACGTTATGTATATCACTTTGATAGTTAACGACATTAAGTATTTGGACTTGAACTGCCAATCGGGTAAAAAACGCAGAATTCAATCAAAGAAAGGACTTTCCATGGACAAGAAAATCATTCCCATCACGCAACAAGACGGACACGTGACAAAACTTCACGCTTATTACGCGGATACTGCCCCATGGGCATCCCTGCTCGTTCTGCACGGCATGGAAGAGCATATCGGCCGTTACGAGGCATTCGCCGCCTTCTGCAACCAAAACGGCATCGACTTTTATACCTATCATCACCGGGGACATGGACCGGAGAACAAGCCATTGGGGTTCGTCTCCAAAAAAGACGGACATCAACTGGTCACAAAGGATGCGCTCCGCTGCGCGGCCTATATCCGGAAACGCGGCAGGTGCGGTACTTTCTTTTTGATGGGTCACAGTTTCGGGTCCCTGACTGCCCGCAGAGTCATTCAGCTGCAGGATGATTTTGATGGTGTCATCATCTGCGGCACTGCCTACCCGGACCCCATCTCTCTGTGCAGCGGCCTGATGCTGACCAAGATCATCTCTTTCTTCAAAGGCCCCGCCTACTATTCGAAATTAGTGCAGTCTCTTGTCTTTGGCTCCAAAGATTACAAGAGTGTCTGTAAACGGACTTCTTTTGACTGGCTGTCCAAGGACGAAGCCAACGTGGATGCTTATATCGCGGATCCCCTTTGCGGGTTCGGCGCCAGTGTCAGTTTTTTCCACGATCTGCTCTCCCTGGCTTATCTGGATCGGAAGGATTCCAATGTCAAATTAACACGGCGGGATCTACCTATCTTCCTGATCTCCGGGGAAGAGGATCCAGTCGGCGGCATGGGAAAAGGTGTTCTGGCATTGGAAAAGCAGCTAAAAAGGCTGAATTTCCTCGACTTGACCGTAAAACTCTACCCAAATGACCGTCACGAGATTCTCCACGAAGCAGATCAGGAGACGGTGGTGCAGGATATCCTTGCTATTATGCGAAATCACACCAAGTAAATTCTCATTTCCCACATATGGGACACCGCCATGAATGAGATCATGCCGTCAAAATAC
>CAZROZ010000018.1:12707-14764 GCA_964601745.1 uncultured Lachnospiraceae bacterium
GCTGCCCCCCCCCTTTCAAATCGTGTCATGGTAGCATAGTATGAAGTCGGACTGCCCCTCTTCCTCTGAATCAAAAAGTTGGTTTTGTTCTACGCCAGCCATAGATTGCTCTTCGCCCTGGCATCAAACTGTTTGACGCAGCGGCTGTCCTGCCTCTTTTCTCGGCGGCTTCGGTCCCGTGAACTGATACAGATAGGTTTTCAGCATTCCATTATAAATCTTGCGGTTTTTATCCGCTTTCCTGCCGATAAAAGTCTCCGCCTGCTCATATCCCGTGAGCAGAAAAAGTGACCAGGTAGGCATCGCGGCAAAAGCCTCTCCCAACTGACGATACAGTGCAGGCAAAGCGGCTTTCTCTTCCATTCTCTCCCCATAAGGCGGATTGGCGACGAGAAAGCCGTATTCTTTGACACTGTGCAATTCAGACACCGGCCGGACCTGCAGATGAATCAAGTCCAGCACGCCGGCAAGACGGGCATTCTCCCGGGAGGCAGCGATCATATCCGGATCTACGTCATACCCCTGAACAGCAAGCGGCTCTTTGCACACCAAATCACGAGCTTCTTCCCTTGCCTGATTCCAGTCAGATGCGGGAATTAGATTCGTCCACTGTTCTGCGAGAAATGTCCTGCCGATTCCCGGAGCGATACGGCAGCCCAGCAAAGCCGCCTCGATGGGAAATGTTCCGCTTCCACAAAAAGGATCAACCAGGATGCGGTCTTTTTTCCACGGTGAGAGCAAAAGAATAGCGGCTGCCAGCGTCTCCGTCACCGGCGCTTTTGCAGTCCGCCTGCGATATCCTCTTTTATGCAGGGAATCCCCCGAAGAATCCAATCCCACCGTCACCAGATCCTTGCGAATTGTGACTCGCAGTGGAAAAGCGGGACCAGTTTCCGGGAAGTGCTCCTGATGATAGACCGTCTTCATCCGCTCCACCATGGCTTTTTTCATGATTGACTGAATATCTGAAGGGCTGAACAGCTTACTGTCGATGGATGTGACTTTCGCCACCCAGAATCTTGCATCTCTGGGCAGATAGCGCTCCCAGGGAATGGATTTGGTTCCCTGAAATAATTCCTCAAAAGTGCGTGCAGGGAATTCCCCCGCTTTCACCAGAACCCGCTCGGTGGTGCGCAGGAAAAGATTGGCCCTACACAATGTCGCCCAATCCCCGGAAAAGGTAACCCTCCCATCCTCCACCCGGGTAATGGAAATGCCAAGGTCCGCAAGCTCCCGCTTTAAAACTGCCTCCATGCCAAAATGACAAGGCGCGATGTAGGATTGTAAGTCCATAGCGGTCCCTCCTCTATTTCCATACGCCGCACAAAGTTGCGCTGTATTGTTCGAAAGTCTCCATGAGCTGCGTAGAACTAATCTGTTGTACTCTAAAGTCTATGTAATCTATGTAAATATTCTTATTTTCACTATTATTTGTTCTACATATAATTATATATGCCATATGTCACTATCTGCGCAGCATATTGCTGTCTATGCCGCATGTCACTGTCTGCACAAAATGTTATTGTATGTGTCGCACATCACTGTCTGTGCCGCATGTAGTAGAGAAACAATGCAGCGATCAAAAATGGGAAGAGATACGGCAGGAGAAAGGACAGAAATCGTCCGAACAAGAAAAAGAGCAGAAAAAAGAGAACCACCAGCACGATACAACCCCATTTCGGAATCTTGCCTTTTCTACTGCGGGGCTCCTCCGCTGGCTCTCCTGACTCATCCACCACATGATCGGAGGCGTGACTAGACCGCGTCTTCCTGGCATAGCCGTCTGCCACAGTGCGAGCAATCATTACCGGATCCCCGAGAGACACTGTAATTTCCTCCTCTGTGCGCCCCTTCGCCAGCTCTTGGGCAAAATATTCCTCATAATAATCCATCTGGCGAGTCAATTCCTCCGCCGGCAATTTGTCAGCCAGGCAGTTTTTTAACATGCTTAAAAATGTAATCTGATCCATTGTACTCTTCCCTGTCTGGTTGGAACATACTATAAAAGCCCAGTCGCAATGGACAGGCGGATGGACTGCTCGCAGGCCAATCCGCAT
>CAZROZ010000019.1:0-1190 GCA_964601745.1 uncultured Lachnospiraceae bacterium
GGGGAAAAGAAAAGGTCAAATGATTCTGTGCCCTGCAGGCAATGTCCGATTGATTGTACATCGTTCGTCACAGCCACAGGTCGAAATAGGACTCATTTTTTCCCCTCAGAGTTCTCTTGCTTTTCTACCGATTTCCCCTTTTTATGCCACAGCGTGTTCATTTTCAAGGGGGATTGTTTTTTTTCTTGAATTCCTTTAAAATGAGGGACGTTTCGTCAGACGCTCGATGCAGAGTTTTAACTGACGAAATCAGGGAATAGCTGATGCTGCAGTGCGGAGGGGCAAACAGCGCGGCACCGGTGAGAAGGGTAATGTTTTTTTGAGAGGAAGGATTGTGATGTTAGCAAAATTTAGTGTTAAGAAACCGTATACGATCCTGGTGGCAATTGTGCTGATACTGGTATTGGGTGTAATCTCTTTCAGCAAACTGAACACAGATTTGCTTCCCAACATGGATCTGCCCTATGTGGTAGCCATCACCTCTTATCCCGGCGCCAGTCCGGAAGAAGTGGAACAGACAGTGACCCGGACTTTGGAACAAGCCCTTTCTACCACCAGCGGCGTGGAGAATGTGACCAGTATTTCGTCTGAGAATTCCAGTATGGTCGTGCTGGAATTCGCGTCCAACACCAATATGGACAGTGCTATGATCGAGATGAACAATAGCATCAACATGGTAGAAGGCTATTTCCCCGATGAGGTGGGAACTCCCATGTTGTTGAAATTAGATCCGGACATGCTGCCCATCATGGTGGTCAGTGTGGATTATGAAGGGATGAACCTGGAGGAGCTCTCCACCCTGGTGAATGACGAATTGATTCCGGACTTTGAGCGGACAAACGGGGTGGCGTCAGTGTCTGGCTCCGGTTTGCTGGAGACCAAATTAGCGGTTACCCTGAATCAGGAAAAGATTGACCAGATAAATGAGAAGATTTTGAAGGCTGTGGACGATTCTCTGGCAGACGCGAAGAAAAAGATAGACGACGGTTTGCAGGAAGTGGAAGACGGCCGCAAAGCGCTGGAGAGTCAGAGAAAAGAAAGCCAGAACGGCATTCTGGACGGAGCGCAGGCGCTGGAAGAGGGAAAACAGCAGCTGCGCGACGCTCTGGCCCAGATTCCGGATCAGATAGAGGCCGCGAACGTCCAGCGGGAAGAATTGGTGGCCCAGCGGAAGGAATTGGCAGCCCAGC
>CAZROZ010000019.1:1200-8650 GCA_964601745.1 uncultured Lachnospiraceae bacterium
ATTGCAGCTGGAAGCCGCCATCTCTCAGATGGAAGATGCAGGAATGCCAGTGCCGGAAGAGCAGACCGCCGCCCTCGCTCAGCTCGAGGAAGGGCTCGCTCAGATGGATGCCGGCCTGCAGGAATTGGATAATGGCTTGTCTGCCATTGACTCCGGCATTGCGCAGGCACAGGCGACGCAGGCAAAATTAGAGGCCCAGTTGGCTGCTCTGCCGGATCAGGAGAGAGAGCTGGAAGTCGGCAAGATGACGCTGACCGAGGAGATGGCCAAAGCGTCGATTCAGCTGGATCAGGCGGAGAGCCAATTAAAGGAAGCCCAGGAGGAATTTGAGGCATCCCGGGATGAGACGCTCAAGGCAGCGGGGATCTCTGGAATCATCACATCGGATATGCTGACCGGAATTTTGACTGCGGAGAATTTTTCTATGCCGGCAGGGTATCTGGCAGAAGGCAATCGTCAGTATTTGATCAAGGTAGGCGATCCCTTCTCGGATCTGCAGGAATTGTCCAAGCTGGTGCTGATGGATCCAGGTCTGGACGGGGTGGATCAGATCTGCCTGGAGGATGTCGCCGACTTGCAGTTTGAGGATAATTCTGATGCGCTTTTCACCAAGATCAACGGTAACGACGGTATTATGATCACGTTCCAGAAACAGAGTACCGCCTCTACTTCCGAGGTGTCAGACGCGCTCAATGAGAAAATAGAGGAGCTGACGGGAAAATATCCGGGACTGCACATTATGGCGCTGGAGGACCAGGGTGTGTATATTGATCTGGTCATCCAATCGGTCATCAGCAATCTGCTGATGGGCAGTCTTCTTGCGGTTGTGGTCCTGTTCCTGTTCTTGAAGAGTCTGCGCTCCACTGCGGTGGTCGCCATCAGCATTCCCATGAGCCTTCTCGTGGGCCTCGTGCTGATGTATTTCAGTGATGTGAAACTCAATATTATTTCCCTTTCCGGTCTGGCGCGGGGTGTCGGCATGCTGGTGGATAACAGTATCGTGGTTATCGAAAATATTTACCGCCTCCGCAACCAGGGTGTTCCGGCTGCAAAGGCTGCGGTGCAGGGTGCCAATCAGGTGGCGGGTGCCATCGCGGCCTCTACGCTGACCACGATCTGCGTGTTCCTGCCCATCGTCTTTACGGAAGGACTATCCCGGCAATTATTTACGGATATGGGTCTGACCATCGCCTACTCCCTCACCGCTTCTCTGGTGGTGGCTCTGACCATGGTGCCTGCGATGAGTTCTGTGCTGCTTCGCAAGAGCGATCAGAAATCCCACAGATTGTTTGACAAATTCGTGGGAGCTTATCGGAAGACATTGGATTTCTCTCTGCGGCATAAATGGATCCCGCTGGGGCTGGCTATTGTTCTGCTGGTTGTCAGTATCAGTCTTGTCCCGGTGATGGGGACGTCTTTCCTTCCCTCCATGGATGTGAATCAGGTCAGTGTCTCGATGGAGATGGATCCGGATACTTCCACGGAGGATACCCGGGAAATGGCGTTGCAGGTGATGGATCGCATCGGGGAAGTGAAGGAGGTTGAGACCGTCGGCGTCATGCAGGGTTCTGCTATGAGTCTGGTGACGGGCAGCGGTTCCTCCGGCAATGTGACTAGTGTGTCCTTCTACCTGGTGCTCTCAGAGGAAAAGGGGCGGAGCAGTGATGCCATCGCGGAAGAAATTCTGGATCGGACCAAAGATCTGGACTGCACTGTGACAGCCACTTCTGCTTCTGCCAATGCCATGGCGGCGTTCTCCTCCGGCCTCAACGTGGAGATAAGCGGCCTGGATCTGGATACTCTGCGGGAGATCTGCGGGGATGTGGAGCAGATGGTTCGGGAGATCCCGGGTACCATGGAAATTTCTTCTCCGGCTTCCGCTGCCACCGAGACGGAGACCCGGGTGATCATTGATAAAAATAAAGCCATGGAGTATGGACTGACAGTAGCCGGTATTTATCAGGATTTGTCAAAAGCACTTACCACAGAGACCAATTCCACCACGGTGACTTTAAACGGAGAGGAATATCCCATCTTGATCCGGGAGGAGAAAAAAGACCCTCTTTCCCTGAGCAATTTGGAAGAATTCACATTAAAAGGGACGAAGGACCAGGAAGAGGTGGAAGTCCCCTTAAAGGAAATCGCCACGTTCCAGCAGACACCGTCTCTGAATGCCATTCAGCGGGATAATCAGGTGCGGACCATGTCGGTATCCGCCTCCATTGATTCCGCTCACAATATCGGTTTGGTCAGCCGGGAATTGGAGAATAAACTAGCAGAGTACGATTTGCCGGAAGGATATCACATTAAATTAGCTGGAGAAACGGAATTGGTGAATGAGGCATTTCAGGATTTACTGCTGATGATCGCTCTGGCCATTGTCCTTATCTATCTGATTATGGTCGCGCAATTCCAGTCGCTGCTCTCGCCCTTTATCGTGATGTTTACGCTACCACTGGCCTTTACCGGTGGATTGCTGGCACTGTTTTTCACAGGAAAAGACATCAGTATTATCGCCATGCTGGGATTCCTGGTTCTGGCAGGCGTGGTGGTGAATAACGGAATTGTTTTCGTAGATTATGTGAATCAATTGCGCCTCTCTGGAAAAGAGAAACGCGAGGCGCTGCTGGAAACCGGAGTCTCCAGAATCCGGCCGATTCTGATGACAGCCCTGACTACGATTCTGGGACTGTCCACGATGGCACTGGGCTGGGGTACCGGCGGAGATATGCTGCAGCCTCTGGCGATTGTCGCCATCGGCGGCCTGCTGTATGCCACCTTGCTGACGCTTTTCATCGTTCCTGTCATGTATGACCTGTTGAATCGCCGGGAAATGAAGGCGATTGATATCGGGGAGGCACCCGCGGAGGCGTAAGGTGGAAATTTGTCGCTTTTTGCGCAGCGCTGGTGCGGTTGAGTGCGGACGGGCGCACTCTCCATCACCCGGATCCTCACTGGAAAAAACGCTTGCAATCTCAGCGGACGGATGCTATAGTTTCGTGTGAAAAAGGCAGCGGCTGGAGGAAAAGCCAGCGCTGCACAATCAAGTGCAATGGGGCATGTGACAAGGTGTCATGTGCCTTTTTTTTCAAGAGATAGTTTTTATTCCACAAGGCATCGTTCCACTTCAAGGGATAGTTTTTATTCCACAAGACATCGTTCCATTTCAAGGTATGGGTTCTATTGGGGCGCCGGAAATGACAGAGACGGCCGTTTTGAAGAAGGGCAGGGAAAGGAGATCGTCATGGATGACATTGATAAAAAATTAATCGGTCTGCTGCAGGAAAATGCCCGCTATTCCTTAAAACAGCTGGCAGAGCAGGTGTATCTCTCTTCTCCCGCTGTCTCTTCCCGTTTGGAGCGCTTGGAGCGGGACGGCTACATTGTGGGGTATCACGCCCAGGTGGATCTGCAGAAAATGGGATATCACATCACAGCTTTCATTAATCTAGAGATGGAGCCGTCTGAGAAGCCAGTCTTCTATCCCTTCATCGAGGCCTGTCCCAATGTGCTGGAATGCAATTGCGTGACGGGAAATTACTGTATGCTGATCAAGGTGGCCTTTTCCAGCACTCAGGAATTGGATAGTTTCATCGGACAGTTGCAGCAATTCGGCAAGACCCAGACGCAGATTGTTTTTTCTACGGCGGTACCGCCCAGGAGCGTCCAAGTGGGCAGTAATCTGCAGCTGCGAAAGAAGGAGTCAGAGGATACGGAATAGAGTCCTGTGCTGTGTGCGGGGGATATTTGGCTGTTTCCCTGGAGAAGAAAAGACTTGTCCATTACGCAAAAAGAAAACTCGTGTCTCCCATTATGCAAAAAGAAAACCCGTGTCTCCTGAAATGGCGGCACGGGTTTTTCTGTGTTGTCATGTTTTCTGTGTTGTCATGTTTTCTCTGCATTGTCTTGTTGACCTCATGCAAAAATCAACGTGTAGATTTTTTTATGAAACACAACAGCGGCAGAGAATGCTATAGGTTTCGCTCACGATAATCAATAAGCAGTAGAGGATGCTATAGGTTTCGCTCACGATAGTCAACAGTTTGCCTGATTATTTTTTCGCGTGACGCGCATCCAGGTCAGACTGCATCTTGGCCAGAGTCTTCTTGTCAATGTTGTAGACAAGGGCGACAGCCACAAGCTGCAGGACAGCGCTGAGTAAGTACATACCACCTGTCAATTTCAGCATACGGAAGGCAACGGCGGGATCCTGGTCAGGACCAAGTGTCGCCACGTAGCCCAGTGCCGTAGCCGCCACCAGACCGATGGACGGGCCGACGCCCTGAGCCAGCTTGCGGAAGAAGCTGTGCAGCGCGTAGGTAGTGCCCTCATTGCGGACGCCGAATTTCCACTCCTCATAATCCATGGCATCTGCCATCATAGAGTAGCTGACACAAGTGCCGAAGCCGTTGCCGATAGCCGCCAGAACCTGACAGAAGGCAAACATAGCGAGGCCCTTGCCGTCAGGTGTGATGGGAAGAACCAACAGCAGCAGATAGGCGATGCAGGTGACGATGGCGCCCATGGTAACGCCCTCTTTCTTTCCGACTTTTTTGACAAGCGGCGAGACAAAGGGCACAAATACGAACATGCCGAGGTAACTGAGCATACTAAAAATGCCCGAGAACCTAGCCGCGTTAAAGTATGCCTGGAACATAACCTGTGTGGCTGTGGCGGCACCGTACATGCCGATGAACTGAGCGACCGGCATCAGGGTAGCACCGACGGCTGCCCGGTTGCGCAGAAAGTTCTTGACGGCGACAAAAACATTGAATTTTGGCTTCTCTTCTCCGACTTTGGCATCTGTCTCAACACGGATGACAGTGTTGTGGACCATGAACTGGAAGCAGATAAAGCCGATGATCCCCATGACAAGAGCGATGAACCAGATGCGCTCGCCCAGCAGGACGCTGTTCTCATCATAAATCAGCATGGGAATCAACATACCTGTCAAAACACCGGCGATCATAGCGCCCATGCTTCGGAAAGTGGACAGCTGCGCTCTCTGTACAGGATCCGAGGTGATCAGTGACAGCATGGAGCCATATGGCACGTTGGCGATGGTGTAGAACGCATCCCAGATCACATAGCCCGCCACATAGACCAGATTCTTGGCCATGGTGGGCATTCCAGGCAGTGGGATGAAACACAGCGCTCCTGCCACGGTCAAGCCGATGGAACCAAACGAGATGTAAGCTAAAAACTTATTGCGGGAATATTTGCGGCGGTCCGCGTCCACCAAAGCGCCCAGCAGCGGGTCGTTGATGGCATCCCAAATCTGAGTGATCAGCGTCAATCCGGCCATCACGATGGTGTCAATGCCCATGAACTGGGTCCAGAATATGGTCATTGTGCCCTTCAGGGCGAAACTCATGTTGCAGCCAAAATCGCCGGCAGCGTAGGCTATCTTGTCCCGCATGCCGAATTTGCGCTTTTCGACTGGCTTTTCAGTAGATGTTTCCATAAGATACCTCCTGATAGAATCGTTAACGACATGAATGCTACGATGTTGAGATTTTCAACCTGGATGGGAATTGGAAATAGGCTTGCCTGCGCGGCAGCCCAGCGGAGCTGACGCTGAGCTGTGATGATTTTCAATCTGTACTATCATGATTTTCAAACTGTGTACTATCATATACAGCCTTAACGGGTCAATCTTCCCCCGCTCTTGCCACTCACAGTCCTATTCCAATTGCAGTATTCCAATTATAGCACGATAAATGCGCAGCTCAACGGTGCCAGCTCTACTTTACCGGCTGCGACTGTCTTTCCGCTCAGATCCGGGAGAGAACCGTCCGCACCCAGCTTCAGCGGATTTCCGTTCAGCGTCATGACTGTCGCACGCTTGTTGCCGCCTTCGCCTGCCAGCACGTAGATTTCTCCGCCTTTTGGCAGCTCCACGGTCGTGGTCTCTTCCTCACTGTTGTTAATCACCAGATAGACCGCGCCATCCTTCCCGTCTTTCCGGCTCTGCGCATAGACGTGAGCTCCCATGCGCACCGGCTCGCCGGTATCGTATACGGTGGTCCCCATCAATTTTGTCCACAAAAGCACCGCGAAATAATTCGGACGTGGATCGTGGGTCACCCGGTCCAGATAGGCGTAATCTGATGACGTCAATGTATTGTGATAAATGATACCGCGTGTTTCCTGGCTGAAACTGCCCGCCTCATTCAGGGTCCGCAGCACATCCAGGTAGGTGGATGCCCAGGTATCTCCTCCGCCGCCGGCATCCCCGGATTCTGTCACCCACATTTCACCGCCGGGACAGTAGCGGTCGCGGAGAGGTGCATATGCTTTGGCGCAGCCCACGGCCACATTCAGATACTCCTCTGTATGAGCCTCCTCTGCCAGCCAGTGCATATCCTTTGCCGCGCTGCCAAGACGCTCAGAAACACCGTTGTAGTAGTGGTAGCTGAATACGTCCAGAGGACAGGGATCCTCACCCATCAGAGCGGGGGTGTCGCAGCTCTCACTGCCCAGCAGCGCCTCTACTCCACCGCCATCCTTCGTCGGCCGTCCCATACTGCCCTCCGGGCCCACAGAGCAGGGACCGATGTAAAGGCAGTCAGGATAGTTTTCTTTCAGCCATTTCTGGAAAATCTTCTGATCCCGGGCGTGATCCTCGGCTGTGTATCCTTTCGGGAAGCCAGTCTCCGCCATCATGTTCGGCTCATTGACGAATTCAGAACCGGAGATCGGTACTCCATAATCCGCGCTGAACCGGAACAATTTCTCCGCTTCTACTGGAGTCCAGGGCGGAACCGGTGCCTCGTCTACGCCGTACACGCCGGGACAGGCGGATACGGAAACCATCAGCTTCGCGCCCACCGCTTTCACAAAATCGAGAACGCCGATCCACTGGCTGCGCGTGAGGGTGTTCAGATATCCGTCCGGTACCTTCCCGCCCATCTTGTCGTCCAGATCGTAATACGTCTTCGTCGCCCAGCTCCCGGACACACGCACCCAGGCGGGACCGAATTCCTTTGCCAGCTTGCGCAGCTTCTCATCATACAGATTGATGGGCGGATAGATCTGCATCAGATCCTTGAATGCCGCTGCCAAGCCTCCGCTCATGTCCACCTGAAACTCTTCCGTGCCAGCAATCTGACCGGGTGTGTACGCTTTCCAGAAGGTACCGCCGGTGACTTCCGCGAATTCAATGTTGTAGGACATCATCGCGGGATTTTGTTCATGCAGCGCCTTGAGCTCCCCAGGCGACAGTTTCACAAATTCTGCCATACTTTTTCTCCTTTCTCTTCGCGCCGGTCACATATGAATTTTCAACGGAACCCGGCACAATTTTTAGTGTACCTATTTTATAATCCGGGAGGGGTGTAAGTCAAGCTATACTTATGGGAGGAAATTTTTTAATGAATGAGATCCTTGACAAGGAACGTTCCTCTATGCACGCTGCTTTCGCTAAATGTGGCCTTTGAGGGCATGCTCT
>CAZROZ010000019.1:8660-14674 GCA_964601745.1 uncultured Lachnospiraceae bacterium
CCGCATGGAGAGTCACACGAAGAATTAAAAACACGGATTGTAAGGATTTCTCCTTATGCTATAATAGGCGGCAGAAATATTTTTCGGGAGGCGTTTTTTTATGACAGAAGATCGATATGACGCAATTATCATTGGAGCCGGTGTGATCGGGTGTAGTATTGCCCGGGAGCTCAGCAGACGGCAGGGGAAATTTGCCGTGGTGGAGCGCGGGGAGGATGTGTGCAGCGGCACTTCCAAGGCAAATAGCGGCATCGTCCATGCAGGCTTTGACGCGAAACCGGGCACGAAGATGGCATACTATAATGTACAGGGAGCCAGACTCATGCCTGCTCTCTCCAAAGAGTTGGATTTTTCTTTCCGGCAAAATGGGGCTATGGTGGTCAGTTTTTCGAAAGACGATTTGCCCAGGCTGCAGCTGCTCTACCGCCAGGGCGTGATAAACAATGTAGTGGGACTGCGGATTTGGCCAAAGGAACAAGCCAGAAGGCTGGAACCCGGGCTTTCCCCTGACATAAAGGAGGTGCTCTTCGCGCCGACCAGCGGAATCGTCTGTCCCTTCGAGATGACCATCGCCATGGCGGAAAACGCGGCAGTCAACGGCGTGACTTTTTACCTGGGAAGGGAGGTCACCTCTATCACGAAGAGTGAGGGAGGTTACAGGATTTGCACTTCCCAGGGCGTGATGGAGACCCGGGCAGTGGTGAACGCGGCAGGCGTCTACGCGGATTGGGTGCACAATCAGGTATGTCAGGAGAAACTTTCCATCACAGCCAGGCGCGGAGAATACTGTCTCTTTGACAAAGCGGCAGGGAATGTGGTGACCCGCACTATTTTCCAGATGCCCACCGAAAAGGGGAAGGGGATTCTGGTCACTCCCACTGTCCATGGAAATCTGATGGCGGGACCCACCGCTCTGGATATAGAGGAGAAAGAGGGCACCAACACCACCCAGGACGGTCTTGCCGAGGTGCTGGAGAAGGCTCGCAAGAGTGTGCCTTCGCTGCCCACTTCCACGGTGATCACTTCCTTCGCGGGGCTTCGAGCGGTGGAGGCAGGAAATGATTTTGTACTGGGAGAAGCGAAAGGAGCACCGGGCTTTTTTGACGCGGCAGGCATCTGTTCCCCTGGGCTTTCCTCAGCGCCGGCGATCGGCAGGGATGTGGCGAAGTGGGTGGCAGACTATCTGGATGCGCCGGACAATCCTGATTTCTGCGGAGAGCGAAAGGGAATCCGACATTTTGCTTCCCTTTCCCGGGAGGAGCAGGCGGCACTGGCCGCGGAAAATCCGGCTTACGGCAGAATCATTTGCCGCTGTGAGCAGGTGACCGAAGGCGAGCTGCTGGACGCGATCCATCGTCCTTTGGGGGCCAGGAGCATGGACGGATTGAAACGGCGGACTAGAGCAGGAATGGGACGGTGTCAGGCTGGATTTTGCACCCCGAAAGCGGCACAGATTCTGGCACGGGAGACAGGGCAGGATTTGCTGCAGATCCGGAAGGCAGAGCCAGGATCGGAATTGCTGCGTGGCATGAGAGAGGAAGTGAAAGAATGAGACAGGCAGAAGTGGTCATAGTAGGCGGAGGACCCGCGGGATTGGCGGCTGCCATCGGCTGCTATGACGCAGGGGTTCACGATGTGCTGGTGGTAGAACGGGATGCTTCTCTGGGTGGAATTTTGAATCAGTGTATCCATAATGGCTTCGGCCTTCATACTTTCCAGGAGGAATTGACCGGACCGGAATACGCGGAACGCTTTATCCGGGAAGTAAAGGCGAGACAGATTCCCTGTCTTTGCTCCACTATGGTGCTGGAGATTACGCCGGAGCAGGACAAGAGACTGGTGACGATTTTAAATGAGAATGGGCTTACGGTGATTGAGGCGAAGGCAGTGGTACTGGCCATGGGATGCCGGGAGCGTCCCAGAGGCGCTTTGAATCTGCCGGGATTTCGCCCTGCGGGGATTTTTTCCGCCGGCACTGCCCAGCACTTTGTCAATATAGAGGGGAAAATGCCGGGACATCGGGTGGTGATTCTAGGCTCCGGTGATATCGGCTTGATTATGGCGCGGCGCTTGACGCTGGAAGGCGCGAAGGTGGAGACAGTGGCGGAGGTGCTGCCTTATTGCGGCGGATTGACCAGGAATCTGGTTCAATGTCTGCAGGATTATAATATTCCCCTGAGGCTCTCCACGACGGTGGTGGACATTCACGGCAAAGACCGGGTGACCGGCGTGACACTGGCGAAGGTGGGGGAGGACCGCCGTCCCATTCCTGGGACCGAGGAGGAAATTCCCTGCGATACGCTGCTCTTGTCAGTGGGGCTGATTCCGGAGAATGAGCTCTCAAAGGGAGCCGGGATCACACTTTCTCCTGTCACATCGGGACCTGTCGTCAATAATGCCCTGGAGACTTCCCTTCCGGGCGTTTTTGCCTGTGGAAACGTGCTGCATGTCCATGATCTGGTGGACTATGTGTCGGAAGAGGCCAAGACCGCTGGAATATGGGCGGCCCGCTACGCTATGGGGCTGAGAAGCCCGGAGGAAAAGGAGAGGGACGATGCGGTTCAAACGGCGGATACCCAGACGGAGAAGGAATCCGTCTCGATGAATCCTGCCGCGGAGGAGGAATCCGCTCATTTGAATCTTGCGGCGGGACCGGGGATCCGGTATACCGTTCCCTCGATCGTCGTCTCTGATTGGCTTGCGGAGCGGCAAAAGGTCATGTTCCGCGTGCAGAATGTTTATCGGGATGTGAAGATTGTGGTGCGCTATCAGACCAAGGACGGGACAGAAGGGACAGTGCTCTCCAGGAAAAAGAATACGGTAAAGCCGGGAGAGATGGAAGAATTGTACTTGAACGCGGCGCAGCTGCGGGCGCTCCCGGATCAGACCACGCTGACGGTGGCGATAGAGAAATGAGGCGAGAGGAATAATGAAACGAGAACTGACATGTATCAATTGTCCTTTGGGCTGTGCGCTGACCGGGGAGTATGAAGAGACGGAGGAAGGAATCCGGGTGACAAAGGTTTCCGGCAATCGCTGTCCCCGGGGGGAGGCTTATGCCAGGACAGAATTGACGGCCCCGGTGCGGATGTTTACCTCCACGCTCCCTGTTGCAGGCGGAATCTATGCCAGGGTGTCGGTGAAAAGTAAAGAACCAGTCCCGAAGGGGAAAATGATGGCCTGTGCTGCGGCGCTGCGCGGGGTAAAGGTGTCTGCGCCCATCGCCGCGGGGGACATTTTGATTCCGGATTTGGCGGGGACGGGGATTCCCCTGATTGCCACCAGGACGGTAGAAATGGGATAAATCTGGGAATACAAGCCCATTCCCTTTAGGGATGGGTAAGTTGGCTCTATCCAGTATGCCATTAGTGACGGATTTATGTTTGATCATGTGGGCGTCATGAACCGATTTGACGCCCATATCTTATGATATCACACATTACATCACCAACATTCTTTAATTTTGATAGATCATATTTTAAACCATCCTATTTTCCCATGTGTGAAGTGAGAGAAAAATAATGATTTATTGCGTGGAAGACGATGACGGCATCCGGGACTTGATGATCTATGCCCTAAATGCCGCGGGATATCCGGCCAAGGGACTGCATGACGGCAAAGAATTGGATGACGCTCTGCGGGAAGCGCCGCCCAGCTTGATTTTGCTGGACATTATGCTCCCGGGAGAAGATGGCATCCAGATCCTCAAGCGGCTCAAAAACGGGGCGGCAACCATGAATATTCCGGTGATTATGGCCTCCGCGAAGGGCACGGAGTACGACAAAGTGATCGGGTTGGACCTTGGCGCGGACGATTATCTGGCAAAGCCCTTTGGCATGATGGAAATGATCTCCAGAGTCCGGGCAGTGCTGCGTCGGACGGCATCAAGCGATGAGAATCAGATTCTGCGGGCGGGAGAGATTGCGATGAATCCCGGAGAGCACACTGTCTTCGTCTAAGGCGAGCTGTTTGAGCTGACCCGCAAGTAATTTGATCTGCTGCGGATCTTCCTTGAAAATGCGGGATTGGTCTTTACCCGGGATCAGCTGCTGGCGTTGATCTGGGGCAATGAATATGCCGGGGAGACCAGGACCGTGGATGTTCACATCGGGACTCTGCGAACCAAGCTGGGACCTTGCGGCTGCTATATTGAGACTGTCCGGGGCGTAGGATACCGCTTGGAACCACAGTAGAAGAAGGAAAGGGCGTGTACTTTTTAGAAAAGCAATTTTCTGCCAGAAAGTGATCTGGACAGAGGAAGGGAGCGCTGCGATGACAAAGCGAATTTTCCGCGCCATTTATCTGGCCGCGCTGGGCGTATTAGTCTCCTCCGTACTGCTCTTTCTGGTCGCCCTTTACAGCTATTTCGAGGGGGTGCAGAAAAATCAGCTTCGCATGCAGACAGAACTTGCGGCGCAGGCTATGGCACACGAGGGCGGAGCGTTTCTGGATGGACTGGAGGCTGAGGAGTACCGTATCACCTGGATCTCGGCGGAGGGGAACGTCCTGTATGACAATCGGGCCGATTATGTGGAGATGGAAAATCACATGGAGCGGCAGGAAGTGCGGCAGGCTATGGAAACCGGATTGGGCGAGAGTGAGCGATATTCTGCCACCAGGATGGAGCGGACGCTTTACTGTGCCAGAAAACTGCCGGACGGGACGGTGATCCGGATCTCCGTATCCATCAATACCCTGCTGACATTGCTGCTGGGCATGATGCCGCCGATTTGTCTCATTCTTGCGCTGGCCTTTGCCTTGTCCCTGTTTTTGGCGTCCCGTCTGTCCAAGCGGATCGTGAAACCCCTCAATGAGATGGATCTGGAGAAGCCCCTTGCGGCGGAAAACTACGAAGAACTGTCCCCGCTTTTGCACAGGATCGACAGCCAGCAGCGCCAGATTCGTGCCCAGAAAGAGGAACTTGGCCGGAAGCAACGGGAGTTTGAGGCCGTGACCCAAAATATGACAGAGGGTATCGTCCTTTTAAATACACAAGACTGCATTCTGGAGATCAACGCGGCAGCAAAACGGCTGTTCAAGACAGATACATCCAGCATTGGAGAGCCGATCCTCGCTGTGTGCCGGGAGCCTTTGCTGGAGGAATTGCTGCGGCAGGCAGCGGTAGGACAGCCGGGAGAGCTGCAGATGGAACAAGCGGGAGCGTGCTATCAATTGATGCTCAACCCAGTGTGGGAGGGAAAAGAGCGGATCGGCTCGGTGCTCCTGATTTTAAATATCACCGAGAAAGAGAAGGCGGAGGCGATGCGGCGAGAATTTACCGCGAATGTCTCTCACGAACTGAAAACTCCGCTTCACACCATCGCCGGTTCCGCTGAATTGCTGGCTGATGGCATGGTAAAAGAGGAGGATAAGCCGGAATTTTATCTGCGCATTCAGCGGGAGGCCAAACGGATGATTCGGCTGGTGGAAGACATCATTCATCTCTCCCATCTGGATGAGGGCGCGGGGGATATGAAATGGGAGGAAGTCAGCCTGCGGGAAGTGGCAAGGGAGACGCTGCAGTCTCTGGAGGAGGCGGCTAGAAAGGCAAAAGTCACTTTGAATCTCAGGGGAGCGGATCTGCGCGTTTGGGGGAACCGTCAGCTGGTGCAGAGCATTTTCTATAATCTTTGTGATAATGCCATCAAGTACAATCGGGAAGGCGGGACGGTGGATGTGTGCGTTGAGCGAAAAGACGGGAAGAGCGAAGTATTGGTATCTGACACCGGGATCGGCATTTCCGAAGAACACAGACAGCGGATTTTTGAGCGTTTCTACCGGGTGGATAAAAGCCGATCGAAAGAGCTGGGTGGCACCGGTCTGGGACTTTCTATCGTGAAACATGCGGTGATGGTGCTGGGCGGAACGATTGATCTGGAGAGCGAACTCGGAAAGGGAACGGTGATCCGGGTGACTTTCCCGGAGAAGACATCAGAGCAGGTACTTTCCGCAGTATGACATGAGCAAGTAGGGCGATAGCCCGGATTGCGAATACGGGTTAGGATTGCGGGAGC
>CAZROZ010000020.1:0-5281 GCA_964601745.1 uncultured Lachnospiraceae bacterium
AGCCCGCCTGTTTCCGCTCATCAGCTGCAAATAATCCACAATGACCAGGCCTACTTTTTTTTCAATCTTATATTTTCGGCATTTTGAACGGAGCTCACTGATAGATATACCCGGCGTATCGTCAATGATCAATTCCTAATTGCCCACCAAGCTGGCACTATGTACCAGCTTGACCCAATCGCTGTCCTGCAGATTACCGGTCCGCAGCGCCTGGGAATCCACCTTTGAATTCATGGACAGCATCCTCTTCACCAATTGATCCCGGGTCATCTCTAAACTGAACATCACCGTAGGAATATGATTGCGAACCGCCACATATTCCACAATGTTCAGCGCAAAAGCCGTTTTCCCCATAGAGGGACGGGCGGCAATCAAAATCAAATCCGACGGCTGCAGACCTGCTGTCTTGGAATCCAGCTCATAAAATCCTGTGGCGATACCGGTCACACTGCCTTTTATCTTGGACGCGGCCTCAATGCTCTCCATGGAACGGATGACCAGCGTCCGGATATCCTCCATTTCTTTGATGCCACGGCTGGCAACCAGATCGAAAATCTTCTTTTCCGCCATCTCCAGCACTTCGCTCAGTTTGTATTTTTCCGTGTAGCAAGTGTTGGAAATCTCCTCCGTGGCCTTGATCATGCGGCGAAGCACCGCCTTTTCCCGCACAATCTGGGCATATTCCCGCGCTCTGGAAGAATTGGGCACCGCATTCACCAATTCCCGAAATAATTCCGGCGTGAAAACGTCCTCCGGCAGACCTTTTTCCCGGATCTTATCCTGCAGGACCACCATGTCCACCGAACGTCCTTCCCCGTAGAGCTCCACCATGACGTCAAATAAGGAACCGTACTGACTCTGGTAGAAGTCCGCGCCGGAAATCAGTTCCGCGCATACGTAAATCGCGTCCGGATCCAGGATCATCGCGCCCAGAACCGACTGTTCCGCATCTCTGCTGTAAGGCAAAGTTCGTTTTGCCACTCCTTCTTCCATCTCATCCTCCAACGGTTATTTCGCGTAATCCCTTAACTCTTCGCGGTTACCTCCACCTGCAGCTTCGCATTGACCTTGGCATGGAGCTTTAACGTCACAAAAATGTTCCAGCGCTCTTGATCGGCGTTTCCAGTACCAATTTCTTTTTGTCAATCTCAAAGCCCAGCTGCTCCGCCACCGCCTGGGCAATCTCCCGGGTGGAGATAGAGCCAAACGCTTTGCCGTCCTTCCCGCTCTTGATAGTAAGGGAGATGGATTTTCCGGCCAGATCAGCCGCCAGTGCCTGAGCGGAGGCAAGCTGCTCCCGCTTTACCTTCTCCTCGTTCGCCCGGGCCAATTTCCAATCGTTTAGATTCTTCGGGGTCGCTTCTATACCCAGTTTCCGAGGCAAAATATAATTTCTTCCATATCCATCACTCACATTTACTCTATCGCCCCGCTTCCCCAGGCTCTTTACATCTTCCAGCAAAATAACTTCCATATTATATCTCTCCCTCCTCCTGCATGGTCTCAAGTACCCGGATCAGGCGTTCTTTTGCCTCCTCAATGGTGCAGTCCGGCAGCTGTGCTCCCGCCACGCTGGGATTTCCACCACCACCCAATTTCTCCATGACCAACTGTACATTCACCTCATCAATGGACCTGGCGCTGATATAGATCTTGTCATTAAACGGCGTCAAGACAAAGGAAGCCCTGATGCCGGTAATATTCAGCAGTTCATTGGCCACCTGCGCTCCCTGAATCGTTGGGCTCTCCACATCGGAACCCAGGCACTCCCCAATAGCATAATGTCCCAGGTAGATTTCGGTCTTGCTGATGGCTTCCGCCCGGAACCGATATTCTTTCATATCACTGCGGAATGCCTTGCGGATCTTACTCATGTCAGCTCCATTCCGCCGCAGATAAGCCGCCGCCTCAAACGTGCGCACTCCGGTTTTGGTCAGAAAATGGTCGGTATCAATAATAATACCGCTGTACAATGCATCTGCCTCAACGGGTTTCAGCTTGATGCCCTCCCCCGTATACTGCAGGATCTCCGCCACCATCTCGCAGGCGGAAGAGGCATAAGGTTCAATGTAAGAAAGCACCGCATTTTGAATGGCCTCCTCTGTGCTGCGGTGATGATCCAGCACCACAATGGTATTGGTCTGATTCAGCAGCTGCGGACATTCCGTATAATTGATCCTTCCCACATCCACAACCACCAGCAGGGTATTGACATTGACCAATTCCCTGGCACGTGCATTCTGGACAAACATATCCTCTTCATATTCCGGATTGTTCTGAAAATCCTGAAGCATGGGCCGCACGCTGCGGGAGACATCATTCACCACGATATAGGCACGCTTCCCTAACGTCTTGGCGATCCGGTAAATCCCGATGGCGGCTCCCACCGAATCCACGTCTGCCAGGGCATGCCCCATGACTACGACTCTCTCCTTTGCCTCAATCAATTCCCGGAGTGCATGCGCTTTGACCCTGGCTTTGACTCTAGTATTGCGCTCCACAGACACATTTTTGCCGCCGTAATAGCTGATCTTTTGTCCATCCCGGAGCACGACCTGATCGCCGCCTCTGCCCAGTGCCAGATCAATCGCCGCTCTGGCGCTTTCATAACTCTCATTATAGGTCCTTTTATTGAGGCCGATCCCGATGCTCAAAGTGGCGGAAATGTTGTTGCCTGTCTTGATGCCGCGCACTTCCTCCAGAATAGAGAATTTATTGGCTTTCATCTCCTCCAGATACCGCGCCTTGAACAAGACCACGTACTTGTCTTTCTCCAGCTTCTTGACGATGCCGTCGTACTGCTGCATGTATTTATTGATCCGCTGATCAATCCGCGCCACCAGCAGTGCCCGCCTGGTCTCGTCTATGCTCTCTACTACCTCCTCATAATTATCAATATAGAGGAGGCCGATGATCAGTCTCTCCTCTTCATTCTCCTTCTTGTAGCGCAGCAGCTCCGTCTCGTCGTGGAGGAAAATCTGGACCAGCTCCCTAGAGGGAGAATTCGTCTTTTCCTCCTCCAGCTCCCCCTGCTCTTTGTCTAGTGCCACCTTGCGCAGAACTACACGATATACCTGATCCTCAATCTGGGCATGGTACTCGATGTCAAATTCGGCGCTCTCCAGCTTCTTGAGAGGAACATTTGGAAGCACATTCTGAATATTCCGCCGTGCCGCGCCCTCATCCTGGATAATCTCTAAAAAATCATCATTGGCCCAGAGCAGGTGCCCGAATTGATCCACCATTCCGAACGGGACTTCCAGCTCTGTCATCACTTTTTTCTGCAAATCATCGTAATCTACGGCAAATTGCACCAGATCTGTAAGAAGTCTTTTCCGCCGAAGCAAATAGTATCCGATTGCCAAAGCCAGATAGACAAGGAGATATCCCAGGAGAACCAGAGAAACCCGGTAATCTATCAGGAGATACTGCAGAATCGCCGCAACCCATATCAAAGCAATGACAAGAGGCCAGCGGAAATATTCCATGAGTGCCCCCTTCAGTTGTTTCTCTTTCTTCATTCCTCATTCTCCTTGAACCGCGGCAACCCCGCTCGTTCGTCTTGATTCTGCTGCCGCTACCTGCAACTGCAGCCTCCAAATAGTTTTAGAAATCCGCCCCATTATACCACCGTACCCTCATTTTTACAACGAAATTAAAAAGGCCCTCCCGTCATAGGGAAGGCCTTTTTCTCTCTCTTTTGTCTGCCTATTCAGCAATATACGGCATTAAAGCAACATGTCTTGCTCTCTTGATTGCCACTGTCAGTGCCCGCTGGTGTTTCGCGCAGGTTCCTGTGATCCTTCTGGGAAGAATCTTTCCGCGCTCAGAAACGTATTTCCTCAGCTTTGCCACGTCCTTGTAATCAATCTCACCGGTCTTGTCTGCGCAAAAAGCGCACACTTTCTTTCTTCTGTGAGGAGCACCACTGCTGCTGCTTCTTTTCCCCGCATCTCTGCCGCCTCTGTCTTTACTATATGCCATAACCTCTATCCTCCTGTGCTGTCTCATTCATAACTAATGGATTTAGGAAGAAACTCTTTTCTGCGGACCCGTCTCCCTCCCGCCGGCAACCGTGTCTGGAATCAAATGATTCGGCGTCGGCAAAAATTCGTGGGGGAAACCGTCAGACCCTCTTAATTGAACGGCAATTCTTCCTCGATGCCGTCCGGGATGTTCATAAAGCCGTCTGCGGCTGCCTCAGCGGGTTCCGGTCTGGCAGATTGATAATTCTGCTGATAACTGCTGTTGCCGCCGGACGAAGCGTTCTTGCTGTCCGCAAATTCCTGCTCGTCCACAACCACCTCTGTAGTGTAGACCTTCTGGCCTTCCCGGTTGGTATAACTGCCAGTCTGAATACGGCCGCTGATCGTAATGCGCATTCCCTGATGAAGATACTGCTCTGCAAATTCAGCGCCTTTTCCAAATACCACGCAGCTGATAAAATCTGCATCCTGCTGGTTGTCTCCGCTCCTGCGGAACCTCCGATCCACCGCAAGTGTATAATGGGCAATCGCCAACGCATTCTCTCCCTGAGAATACCGGATCTCTGGATCCCTGGTCAATCGTCCCATCAAAACCACTTTATTCATAAAGGATACCTCCTGTTCTTTTATGCTTCCTGTTTGACGCACAAATACCGGATGACATTCTCCATAATGCGGACTCGATGCTCGATCTCGCCCGGGCAGGACGGATCCGCGTCGAAATGGATGAAATAATAATAGCCCTCATTCATCTTCTGAATCTCATAGGCGAGGCGTCTCTTACCCCATTCATCCACGTCCACGATTGTGCCGCCGAACCTGGTGATATATTCCTTCACCTGCTCGACAACGGCGGTTCTCTCGTCATCCTCAATCTTTGCACTCACAACTAAAGCAAGTTCATAACGTGTCATAGTTGTCTGTTTCCTCCTTTTGGTCTTCTGGCCCACAGCCCCAGATACAAGCTGTCCTGTGAGCAAGGATTTTGTGTATCACGGTTTGGCATTGTAGCACGATTTTTATTGGAATGCAAGAAGGGAAAACGATTTTTAGACGGGTGACAAATTCCAGTAAAGTCCTGGTAGACTCCCATTTCCCACATATGGGACACCACCATAAATAAAAGGCACGGATTCGCAATCCAGGCTATCACCCTACTTGAAAAGGCACGGATTCGCAATCCAGGCTATCACCCTACTTGCCCCTTCACCGCTCCGGTTTGAATTCTATCCCATCTCGTCTAATGCTGCGGATCGCTTTTTCCACCTGCCGCCTGGGCAGCATGATCTGATGGC
>CAZROZ010000020.1:5381-10253 GCA_964601745.1 uncultured Lachnospiraceae bacterium
CTAATGCTGCGGATCGCTTTTTCCACCTGCCGCCTGGGCAGCATGATCTGATGGCCGCAGCCAGTGCATTTCAAACGGAAATCCATGCCCACTCGCAGCACTTCCCACTCGTGACTGCCGCAGGGGTGAGGCTTTTTCAGGCGGACAATATCTCCCAATTGGATATCCATCCTCACGCCTCCCCCACGCAATAAGAAAGCACCTGCCCAATAGGATCCGTGATGATGAGGTTCGCCCGGGAGTCCAGACTTGTGGCACTCTTATTGATCAGTACCAGCCGTTTGCCGCGATAATACCGGGTCAGACCAGCCGCAGGGTAAACCGTCAGTGACGTGCCTCCCACAATCAACATATCCGCTTTCGCAATTGCCTCAATCGCCGAGGAGAAGGTATCTTCCGGCAATGCTTCTCCATACAGCACCACATCCGGTTTGATCAGACCGCCACAACTGCAGTGGGGCACCAGATCCATGTCCAATAATTCCTGGCCAGAATAAAATCGATGGCAGGAAAGGCAGTGGTTGCGCATCACACTGCCATGCAGTTCCAGCACCTTCTTGCTGCCGGCCATCTGATGCAGGCCATCGATATTCTGCGTGACTACCGCAGTTAGTTTCCCCATCTGCTCCAATTTTGCCAGAGCGAGATGAGCCCCGTTCGGTTTTGCCCCGAACAGCAGCATTTTTTCCCGATAGAATTTGTAAAATTTTTCCGGATAAGTAAAAAAGTAATCATGGCTCAAGATTTCTTCCGGAGGATCATCAAATTTCTGATGATAAAGTCCATCCACACTGCGAAAATCCGGGATCCCGCTCTCGGTGGACACACCGGCACCCCCTAGGAACGCAATCCTGGATGACTTCTCAATCCAATCCCGCAGTACATCCCATTTTTCTTTCTTTTCCATTTTGTCCTCCTTCTTCCAGCGTGCGTTCACCTACCTTGGCATGCTATCGTCAATAATAGGATCTTCTCTTTCCCGTCATAAGAACGCTCCTCGGCCTTCCTCCCTTGTCGTCCTTTCTTACTTGTGATACGGTTCTCCCCGCAGAATGCGGAAAGCCCGGTAAATCTGCTCCAAAGTGATCACGCGCATCAGCTGATGCGGAAAGGTCAGCGCAGAAAAGCTGATCCGCTCTGCCGCCCTAGATAAAATCTGTGGACATAAGCCCAACGATCCGCCGATCAAGAAAACCAGGTGACTCTTTCCCGAGACGGTCAACGCTTGTATTTTGTTCGCGAATCCGACGGAATCCGGCATCGTCCCCTTTCGATCCAGCGCAATCACGGAGGCATCCGGCATCTTATCCAAAATTGCCGCCATGCGCTGTCCCTCCCGCTCCTTCACCAATTCTTCCTGAGAGTGAGACAGGTTCTCCGGGGCCGGTTCGTCAGCGACTTCCAATATTTCCACTTTCGTGTATCTGGTCAATCTTTTTTTATATTCGGCAATCGCCTCGCGTAAGTAAGCTTCTTTTACTTTACCGACACACAACAATGTGATCTGCATACCGCCTCCTGAAACCAGCTCAAGGAAACTTTTTCCTAAGAAATTCGTAGATTATCGTCTTTTCTCTCCGCTGTCTTTAAATGTGAACAAAAAAGTTTACAAAACCGTTCAAAACAGGCCATACTTTACTCACATTTGTTGTTTACTATTGTTCCGACATGAGAACAAGCTATCTTTTGTTTTTATTTCTTCTCCCCATTTTGATACATTAGTTTGGGGAAGAACCCCCGGAAATTCCTCTTCCGGGGGTTCTTCTCGTCTATGGGATTTCACATCTTGTAACCCATGGTTACATTTATGTCTTGTAACTCACACTACCCCTATGTCTTGTAACGCATGTTACCTCTATGTCTAATGGCTCGTACTATCTTTAGATGCAGTTCTCTGGAATCCAGGAAATGCATGTTCTACCTTTGACCCATCCGTTACTCCATATTTCTTCCGCCCGTTACTCCATCTCCCTTTCAAACTCCATATCCCTTTCCATAGCACTCACGACAGCACCTTTCCTTCATTGACAGAACTGCTCCACAAAAGTCTGTGACAACCCGTCCACGATTCCTTTATCCGTGATGATGAGCCCGGGACGCACCGGCAGTGCCAGAACCGCAACCATGAGGAGAGAGGTCTCCTTGGGACACACTTCCCGCATGGCATTTTCCATATTTCTGATCTCGACGGCAAGTTTTTCACAGGGCAGCGGGCTCATCAGACCTGCCACAGGCAATTCCAACGTATAGAGAATCTGGCCGTCATTCACCGCGCACATTCCGCCGCCGCACCGTTTCAACGTCTTCGCCGCCAGATATGCATCCTCCGGATTCCGATAAATCGCGGTAAAATTATGGCTGTCGTGGGAAACAGTACTGGCAAGAGCGCCGTCCGTCAGACCAAAGCCCCGGAAGACCACGATAGTCTTATCTCCGGTCCCATATCGATTGGCAATGCAGACATACTGCAGATCCTCCCGGTCTCCTAGGGACACATAGCCGTCCACCACCGGCAGCTCTTCCCAGGTTCCCTTCATCACGATCCCCTCGTCCACGGATTCCATCACCAATGTCTTCACCGTATCCCCGCAGCCCTCCGGCGCTTTCAGGCGGAAATCATCAGGACTCTTGATCTGCTTCATATTTACGGTATTGGGGAAAACATATCTCCTGGGCTCCGGATCGTGCGCCACATAGACACCGTCCTTTGCCGCTAGTTTTCCGCGGATAAAGACAGCCTTCGGCATCCTCCCGTCCAGTTCCTCGACCAGCTGCATATCCGCCATGTATCCCGGCGCAATCGCACCCAGATCGTCAAATCCATACTCCCGCGCCGCATTTAATGTGGCCATTTTGACGGCATCCACCGGTTTGATCCCCAGAGAAATGGCTTTCGCAACCACCGCGTTCAAATGTCCGTTTTTTAACAGAGATTCCGCATGGACATCATCGGTGCAAAACGACACAAAATCATATACCGTATGATTTTTCAGCCCGCCGATCAACTCTCCCAGATTATCTACGATGGAACTGGCACGCAGATTCACATGAAAACCCATCCGCAGCTTTTCATTCACCTCTGCCGCCGAATTGCTCTCGTGATCACTGACGGGACCACCTAGCCGGTAGGCAGCCAATTCCTTTCCGGTAACAGAAGGCGCGTGTCCCTGCAGGAACATATGCCGCTTTATCCCCTCATCAACAATGTCATGCATTCTGGGTGAATCCTGATAAACGCCCACATAGTCCATGATTTCGGCGATGCCAATCACATCCTCTTTATCCAGCAATTCCCCTACCTCTTTGGCCGTAAAGGTGGCGCCGGCTCCTTCTAAACCCGGAACAGAGGGCACGCAGGACGGAGCCAGCACCAGATGCCGCAGTGCCGCCTGCCTCCCGCTCTCCAGCATGAATTCCACTCCGGGAATGCCCATCACATTGCCGATCTCATGGGGATCTGTGCATACGGTGGTGGTCCCCCAGGGCACAGCGATCCTGGCAAAATTCTCGGGAATCATCATGGTGCTCTCCACATGCATATGGGCGTCAATAAAGCCCGGCATCAGATACGCGCCTCCGCCGTCATAAATTTCCTCAGAGGGAAGACTCGTCTCCTGTCCGCTCTCCCGCACCCGAACAATGACGCCGTCCAGTACATCCACACTGGCAGGATAGATTTCTCCAGTGATCACATTGACTAACTGCACGTTTTCAATCGTCAAATCACATGGAATTTTCTGCATCGCCGCATCAATTAATCGGCTGCGATCTTTCTTCTCAGATACTCTCATCGATATCACTCCTCTTTTTGAAAACTTTCCAGATTCAAAAGTGCCTTTCTCTGGCATCACCATCAAAAATAACTTTCCTGGGCATTATTATAATTCCCTCTTCCGGGTTTTACAAGAAATGCTTTCTTTTTATGGAAATAGATGGACCGTTTTCCACTTCCTATTCTCCCTGTCCACCTCTACCTCACCATCCGCAATCTATTCAGTTTTCACTGTTTTTTCACAATTTGGACACACTTTGCGATTAAATTGTTGTCGAATTATGAAACGACACTTTCTACTCCCACCCTATAAGAGATGCCCACGCATAGCAATATGTGTGGGCATCTTGTTTTGCACAGGACCGCGAAGGGAACTTTAGCGCACCTTCACGGCGATGTTTTTTACAGCAATGTCTTTACATATTCCGCAATCGCTTCCTGCTTGCAATTGGCAAAAAAGAGGTCTTTAAAGTTTTCTCCGGCAATTGCCCCTTTGACCAGATCCTGATCCAGGAGAGGCAGACATGAGAGCAGCGGTTTCATCGTCTGGTTACGCACTTCATCCAGAATCTTTTTATTGCGCATTTCCGCGGCAGCCCGCTCCTTGGGATACCCCTGGCCGTGGCCAAATCCGAAGAGTTTTTCAAAACAATATTCCAGATTCAGTTCTCCGCCCCAGCCATAGCCCTTGGCAAAAGGCATTGCCACCGCATTCCCGTCATTGACATGGGCAAAGGTATAGGCATCAACCGGATCCTCCACATGACCACAGATAACGCCTGGGAAAGAATTCAGCGCAAGCATAGCTCCCTCTCCAGTCCCGCAGCCGGTGATCACATAGTCCGCCGCGCCGGAATTCAAAAGAATAGCCGCCAGAATCCCGCACTGCACATAAGTGAGCTGTACTTTATCTTCCGCAGAGTACATGCCATAATTGTCCACGACATGTCCCATCGGTTCCACAACTTTCTTCAGTGTCTCACAGATCACCTCGTTCTTCCCCGCCTGACTGTTCTCATTGATTAACGCAATCCTCATTTCCTAACACTCCTTTTCTTTAAAAGTTCAATTCACAACCGCACACCATCAGTCAAATAATA
>CAZROZ010000020.1:10353-14542 GCA_964601745.1 uncultured Lachnospiraceae bacterium
TACCCACTACGACTTCGCGCAGCGAGCGTCGCGCACTATTCACTCCACGCAGATTCCATGTTCCACATACACCCGCGGCACCCGGGCACTGATCCCACACACCATCTCATACTGAAAAGAACCCGCCAGAGTGCCCAGTTCCTCCGCCGTGATCTCCTGATCTTGCTCCCTGCCCAGCAACGTCACCCAGTCTCCCGCAGCCGCCTCCGGACAGGCCGTCACATCTGCCATGAATTGGTCCATGCATATGCGCCCGAGGACCGGGCACCGCACTCCTCGCACCAGGATGTCGGCTCTGCCGGAGAGCGCTCTGGAATAGCCATCCGCATATCCCACCGGGACAGTGGCAATCCGGGCAGGCGCCTTCGTCACATACGTGCCTCCATAGCTAATCGCAGTACCTGCCGGAACTTCCTTTACATGCGTGAGCTTTGCCTGCCAGGACAGCGCCGGTCGCAGTAGAAAAGTCTGTCCCCTCATCTCATCCGAGGGATAAAGGCCATATGTAATGATACCGCAGCGCACCATATCACAGTAGACTTCCGGCAATTGCTGAATCGCCGCGCTGTTGGCAAGGTGGTGAAGGGGGATCTCTATGCCCCTATCCCTCAATGCCTTTGCCATCTCCTGATATTGGGAAAATTGCCGCAGCGCAGAGGTCTTGTCTCTTTCATCGGCACGGGCAAAATGTGTAAACATCCCCTCTATCTCGATCCCCGGCAGTGCGTCAATCGCGCAGATCTCCTCCACCGCGTCTCTCCCGGGCAAAAAGCCGATGCGTCCCATGCCGGTATCAAGAGCCAGGTGCACCTTTGCCGTCCCTGTCCATCCTTCCTTTCGCAGTTTCTCCACTGCCTCGGCCAGTGCTTTCGCACTGTCCAGGCGAAAGATCGTCATCGAAATACCTGCCGTCAACAAAGCGGGATAAAGAGCAGCATCTACAGCTCCTAAAATCAGAATCATTTTCTTCGTTTCCTGCCGCAGTGCCAGAGCCTCCTCCGCGGTGGCGACTCCATAGGCATCCGCGAGCATCTCCCGCTCCATGAAACGAGTCAGCGGCAGCGCCCCGTGTCCGTAGGCATCCGCCTTCAAAACCACCATCAATTTTATCTCCGGTCCGATCCGGTGCCGCACCTGCAGCAGATTTTCCCGGATCGCGTCCAGCGAGATTACGGCCTTGGTTCGATAGTATTCTTTCACGAAAATTCCCTCACCCCTTCTCTCTCCTTACAAGAATCCTCCGCTTCCGCTCTTGCAAGCACTTTTGGGAGTGCCTCCAGCAAATCCCCCGCCATCAGTCCTCTCCTGCTCCAGGTTTTGGCAGCCTCTTCCCCTGCCAGTCCATGCAAATACGCCCCGAGACAGGCAGCGTCATAGGGCTGCATCCCCTGGGCCAGCAGTCCGCCGATGATACCGGACAGCACATCACCGCTGCCTCCCGTCGCCATTCCCGCATTTCCGGAAGTATTGACGCAAAGCCTGTCCCCCTGCACAATCAGGCTTCTGGCATCTTTTAACAACAGCGTCCCGGGATGATTTCGCGCGAAGATACGTGCGGTCCTCAGGAGATTTCCGGACACCTCTTGAACGGAGCATCCCATAAAATCCGCCATCTCCCGGACGTGGGGTGTTAGAATAGCGTTCCCTGGAACCTTTCTACCGGATTTTGCCATCAGATGAATGGCATCCGCATCGATCACCATGGGTTTTCCCGACGCGCATGCGAGAGAAAACAGCATTTCAGCAAAGGAATCTTTTCCCATGCCCGGTCCCACTACCAAAACGGTGGCCCAATCGATAACTTTCTGCAGATCCTCTCTTTTCGAAATCTCCGTATAGGTGCTGAGAAGCGCTTCCGGCAATAAAACCGCCAGAATCTGACGGTTTTCCGCATGGGTCAGCATGCGCACTAAACCGGCTCCGGTCCGATATGCGGCCTTGGCTGCCAGATAGCAGGCGCCGGAAATCTCCCGATTCCCCGCAATCACCAGTACCCGGCCAAATGTGCCTTTATTGGAATGATCCGGTCGCCTCGGCAAACGCTCCAGGTCTTCTATCGTATAGCGCACCGGCGTCTCCCCCACGGAATCCATCGCCTCCTTCGGGAACCCGATATCCTCCACGAAGATCTCGCCGGCATACGAGCAACCCGGATAAAAATAAAGTCCCGCCGGTGCCGCTCCAAACGTCACAGTCACATCCGCCTTGACCGCGATCCCCCTGGGAGTGCCGTCCTCCCCGTCAATGCCGGAGGGGAGATCCACCGCCACCACCAAGGCATTCACCTCATTCATCGCGAAAATCAATTCCCGATATGGGCCTCCCACATCCCTGCTGAGGCCAGTGCCGAACAAGGCGTCAATCAAAATGGAATATTCAGAAAAATCCGCCTCCCACACTCTCGGGACCCCGGCCTTTTTGGCCAACTCCCACTCCAAAGCGCTGGCAGGTGTCATCTTCTTTTCCGTCTCATCTCCAGCTAGAAAAATGCGGGCATCTATTCCCCGCTCCCGCAGGATTCTCGCCGCCGCGATGCCGTCTCCGCCATTGTTGCCTCCTCCGCACACCGCCAGCACTGAACCAGGCGCGGTGGCAAGGAGCATCTCCACGTGATTGGCCACTTTCTCCGCGGCGTGCTCCATCAAAATTTGTCCGCTGACGCCCATTTTTTGAATCGCATAGGCATCTACCGCCTGTTTCATGGCGCCGGTCATCAAACGCTGCATGGTGTTTCTCCTTCCAGTACCGCCACAGCCATGGAAAATCCGCCCTCGTCGGTGATAGAGACAAAAATATGCGTGACCCCCAGCTGCTCCGACAAATGCTTCGCATCGCCATACAGACAAACGACCGGTTTCCCCAGCTCGTCCCGCAGCACTTCGATATCCTTCGGTCCAAATCCCCGAAAACCGGTGCCCAGTGCCTTCGCCACCGCCTCCTTGACGGCAAAATGTCCCGCCGCTCTCGTCTTTTTGACAGAAAGAAGAACCATCTCCTTCTCTGTATAGCACAGGGAAAGAAATCGTTCTCTCTCACAGGCTTTCTCTATTCTTTTTTGCTCCACCAGATCTGTGCCGATGCCTAGAATCATGCCTCTTCCTCCAGACTCCGCTCGTGAAGACTGTAAGAGAGCCGCATCAGGCTGTCCAGCAGCTGCACGTTCTCCACCAGCACATCTGGAGGAAGTTTTAAGTCCACCGGAGCGAAATTCCAGATCGATTTTGCACCCCACTTCACCAGATCCGCTGCCAGCTCCGGAGCCGCATGCCAGGGTACAGTGAGTGCCGCCACATCCACCGTGTGTTCTGTCAAAAACTGCTGCAGGCAGTCAATGTCCTGAATGGAGACGCCCCGGATCGTCATCCCGAAGAGCTTCGGATTCACGTCAAAAATCCCGATCACGTGGAAATTCCGTTTGGCAAAGGAACTGTAATTGGCCAGCGCCTGCCCCAGATTCCCGGCGCCCACAATGATCATATTGTGAGATTCTTCCACCCCCAAGATTTTGCCGATCTCCTGATAAAGATTTTTCACATTGTAGCCATAGCCCTGCTGCCCAAATCCGCCGAAGTGATTCAGGTCCTGCCTGATCTGGGAGGCGGTCATCTGTAGCTGTTCACTGAGCTCTTTGGAAGAAATCCGCTCCACACCCTGTTCCATCAAGCGTCCTAAGAATCGGTAATAGGTCGGCAGCCTGCGTATCACTGCCATAGCAATGTAATTTTCCTTCATCCCTTATCGTCCTCCGAATTTTGGGCTCTGTGCCATGCATTCTTGTCTGTTTTGCAGTTTACATTTTTGTCTCTTTATGGTTTCATTATAGAGAAAAGCATGCTTGTTGTCAATGAATGGAGCAGCCGTGCGCAGTCAGAAGACTCGCCCTTTTCCCTTTATGGAATGAAGCTTCATTTCCATGAAATTTAAAAGCTGCATCTTCGCTGCAACCATTGATTTTCAACACATCCTGTATCTTTACTTTGAAAGCCCAGTCGCAATGGACAGGCGGATGGACTGCTCGCAGGCCAATCCGCATGGACATTAGCGACGCTAAACCGTATGAGCAAAAAAGCGGCGTGACCGCAGGGAGCGACGCGATTTGCGAATACGGTTTAGGATTGCGAGAGCGCCGCAGGTGCGGAGCAATCCGTGGGCTTTCATTTATGCATTGTACTGCCCAGTCGCAATGGAC
>CAZROZ010000021.1:0-14039 GCA_964601745.1 uncultured Lachnospiraceae bacterium
TCCGCCGCGGTATATACTTCAAATCCCTGCTCCTGTGCCCTTGCCCAGGATTTGCTCCCCTGATACAAACCGACAATCACGTGACAGCCGGAATCCCGCAGATTCAGTGCATGAGCGTGTCCCTGACTGCCATACCCGATAATCGCGATCGTCTTTCCCTCCAGCAAGGACAGATCGCAGTCTTCCTGATAGAAAATCTTTGCCATGATACTACCTCCTCACATTGGATGAATTAATCTATATAGTCAGAGATATCGCCGGACCCTCTCACAAGACCGGTGATTCCTGTTCTGACCAATTCCAGAATCTCATATCCCTCCAGCAGCTTGACGAACGCGTCAATCTTGGTCTGGGTCCCGGTAAGCTCAATCATCAGAGAGTCCACGCTCACATCCACGATCTTGGCTCGGAAAATGTCTGAAATCGCGGCAACGGCCTGCCTCTGCTCCGCGGATACCGCCACTTTCAGCAGCACCAGCTCCCGGCACACCGACTCTCCATCCTCCAATTTCACAATGCCGCGCACGTTAAAGAGCTTGCCCAGCTGCTTCTCGATCTGTTCCAGAATGATCCTGTCACCGCTGACTGCCACTGTGATCCGCGAAATTCCCTTATTGTTGGTCTCTCCCACGGTCAGGCTGTCAATATTATAACCCCGACGGGAAAATAAGTTGACCACATGGGCCAGGGTACCGGGTTTATTGTCCACTAAAATGGAAAAAACGACTTTCTTCATTATACAAAGATCTCCCTTTCCCTTTGCTGTATTGTTCCCTATTCTAGCAACTGCCTATTTCTTTGTCAACGGGTGGAGTAAGAGAAATTATCCACAAACTATGCAAAAATATTCATTCTTTGTGGCCTTCAACTTATACAGAAATATTCATTCTTGCACGAGCCTTAGAGCGTGTGCGTCATCCTTTTCAACCCTGGATTTCATCCTATTCTACCCTAGATCCGTACCAGAAGTCCCAGGTTCCGCAGCAGTCCGCTTTTGAAAAAATGATAGCGCAATAAAATCTTGCGCTTTTCCCAGAAACCCGCCTTTTTCAACCTGATGAACGCCTCCAGCACAGTTCTTTTCTCCCGCGGCATTTTGTCACCCCACAGCCTCAGCAGCTCCTCCCCCTGGGCGATGGTGGCGAGCAGCACCCGCTTTTGTTCATCCGGCGACTTGGCCCGCTCTCTCACATATTCCCCAAAGGACTGTGAACCGATCACATTGCCGCCGTGCTGGCGATAATAAAGGGTCGCTTTCGGCAGATATCCCACCTGCCCTAGGGAAGCCGCCAGCAGAATCACCCACCAGTCGTGCACCCTGGCATGCCTGGGCAGCGGAGTCAAACAGTCCGCCAGTGCCCGGTTGAACAGCATAGTGCAGCCCATTCCTTTATTTTCCATCAATAAATGAGGCAGATCGTGATTCCTGGGGGAGAGATGGTTCGATTGATGAAAAGAAGGAGCAAGCACTTTTAAATCCCCATCTGTCACAACCGCGTCCGTAAAAACACAAAGCGGCATCCCGGATCCAAGCCTTCGCTCCATTTCCTTCATGAAACGCAGAGTGTCCTCTATTTTATCCGGGAGCCACACATCGTCCTGGTCACAGAACATCACATACGGGGTCTTCGTCCTGGCCGCGGCATGCAGGAAATTCAGCGCAGTGCCCCGGTTTTTTCCATCAGCAGATACAAAAATCTTTCCGGGGTATTTCCTCTCGTACTGCGCGGCGATGGTCAGTGTCTCATCCTTCGATCCGTCATCGGAGAGAAGCAGTTCCCAGTCCGTGAAAGAATTGGCAAGCAGAGAATCCAACTGAGCACGCAGAAATTCCGCCCCGTTGTAAGTCCCCATCACAATCGTCACCTGACTCATACCGGCTCCTTCTCCCAGAATCCAGGCGACATGGTGCATCGGCGCACCAGCCATAAGGGCAGGCGGTCATAATGTCTTCCCAGCTGGTAACCCAGATATTTCGCCGCGCTGCTCCAGATCAGAGAGGGAATCAGCCACACCTTTCCCTGCTGCAGCAGAAACGCTGTCGTCTTTTTCACCAGCTTGACACCCTCGGATTCCGAATGAATGGACCCGAAAACATCCCAATTCATGCGCTGGGATACCCCCAGGTCAAAATTTCTGTGAAACTGCTGCCCGGCAGTATAGTGGTGGGAGTGAATCACCCTGGCCTGCGCCGCGTAGACAATCTGATAGCCGTGCTGCAGGAGTCGGTAAGCCATGACCATATCTTCGTTAAAAATCGCCCGGGGCAAAAAACCACCGCACAATTCATAGGCGCTCTTCCGATAGAGGGCGCATACGTCCGAACAAAAGAACGCTTTGATTCCCATCGTGTCAATCTGACTCTTGGTCTTGACCTGCCTCCCGGGAGGATAATTAAACCGCCGGGTATAGCGCTCCACCTCTCCCTCCAGACTGCCGCACAGCTGTCTGGCGTAGGCCACGCCGGTCTGGACATTTTGCATCTCACCGAGCAGTTCTTCCACCAGGTCATTTTGCGCGGGGACAGCATCCTGCGTCATGAGCAAGGCATAAGGCGCTGTGGACAGTGTCATGGCGTACCTCCTGGTGCCGCCGTGATCAAATTCCTCTTTTTTGATGTGCACCACCGTCACGTCCTGCCTTCCGTCCGCCCATTGCCTCAGCTCTGCGGGGAAAAGAGCTTCTTCCGTATTGATTAGATAGATATGGGACGGGCGGACGGTCTGCTGATCGATCCGCTCCAGGCTTTTTCTGCATTTTCCATCCGGCCGGTATGTCAGCATAATCAAATCCACCGGACCTATCTGTCTCTCCATACGTGTTCCTCTCCAACCCGCGTGACACCCGAAAATCCATCTCGCGATATCATAGTTATTCCGATATCGGAATGCGATAGATGTCACGAAATTCCCATGAGTTTTTTTGCCACCCGCACCGCGTCAGCCGCATCTTTTGAATATCCGTCCGCACCAATCTCATCGGCAAAGCTCTGAGTGATCACCGCCCCGCCAATCATGATTTTCGCTTTCAGACCGGCGGCTTTGGCCTCCTGAATCACTTTCTTCATCTGCATCATCGTCGTCGTCATCAGTGCGGAAAGACCAATGATATCCGCGTTCTCCCGCTTCGCCGCCTCAATAATCGTCTCTGCCGGCACATCTTTGCCCAGATCCACCACCCGGAAGCCCACATTTTTCAGCATCAGCGCTACCAGATTCTTGCCAATATCATGAATATCCCCCTGCACACTGCAGATAATCACGGTTCCCAATTCCTCCTTGCTCCCGGTCTCGCGCAGGAGGGGCTCCAGGTAATCCACCGCCATCTGCATTGTCTGTGCGCCGGCGATGAGTTGAGGCAGAAAATAAATCTGCTGATCAAATAAATCTCCCACCTTTTGAATCGCGGGAATCAACATGTCATCCAGCACTTCCTTCGGGGTGTGGCCTGCCGATAAGACCTGCTGTAAAGCAGGCAGGATCTGCTTTTTATTTCCCTTCACCACCAGATCAAAAATCAGGGCAGCGTCAGAGGAGTCTCTCCCGGCTTTCTCTCCCGCAGTATTCTCTGTCGCGGCTTTCCCGGTCTCCTTCCCCGCTTTTTTCGCGGAACCGCCATCCGGCGCTTTCCCTGCCGCGAAAGGGATTGTCCCGGTTCGCTCAATATAGGCCAGATCCGCGCCTGGTTTGCCCAGCAGCAGATCTGAGGCAAACACAGTCCGCATCAGCAATTCCTGAGAAGGATTGGCGATCGCCATGGTCAAGCCGTTCTCTATCGCCATGGAGAGGAAGCTGCTGTTGATAAAGGCCCGATCCGGCAGGCCAAAGGAGATATTGGAAAGTCCGCAAATGGTGGCCAGTCCCAGTTCTTCTCTGCAATAGTGAATGGTCGCCAGCGCATCTCTTGCCGCGCTGGGATTGGCTCCCACCGTATTCACCAGGCCGTCTGCCACAATGTCGCCTGCCTGCAGGCCCAATTCCAGCGCACGGGTATAGATCGTATGAATAATTTCTTTTTTCTCATCCAGACTCCCCGGCAGTCCTTTCTCCGATAGCGGAAGCAGGATAAACATGGCGCCGTATTTTTTGGCGATAGGCAGGAGTCTGTCTATTTTTTCTTTTTCCAGAGAAATGGAATTGATCAGCGCTCTCCCTGGATAAATGCGCAGCGCGGCCTCGATCACATCCACATGGCTGGAATCAATGCTGAGCGGGGTATTCACCAGATTCATCAGCGCATAGACCGCTTTTTCCATCATCTCTTTCTCATCAATACCGCTGGTGCCCAGATTGACATCCAGCACTTTTGCCCCCAATTCCTGCTGTTCCTGCGCCATCTGACAGACCAGATCCAGCTCTCCCGCCCGCAGGGACGCCTGCAGATCCTTTTTCCCGGTGGGATTGATCCGCTCGCCCACCACCACAAAGGGTCCGCCCAGAGAGAGCTCCACTACCGTTCTCTCGGAACACAGCACACTCTTTCTGGCGGGAAGAGGTGGTGCGGGAATTCTCCCCTTGCTCTTTTCCGACAGAATACGGATATGGTCGGGTGTCGTACCACAGCATCCGCCGATCAGAGCGACTCCCGCATCCAGCAACTGCTCACAGGCTGTGCCGAATGTGTCCGGATCCATATCATAGACTGTCTCTCCGTCCCGCAGAACGGGAAGCCCCGCATTGGGTTTTGCCAGGAGGGGGATGGTCGCATGGGCTTTCATGGAAGAAATGACCGGTACCATCTGCATAGGTCCGGTAGAACAATTGGCACCGACGGCATCCGCCCCCATGGCCTGCAGCACTGTGACCGCCGCCGCCGGATCGGTCCCATAGAACGTCCTTCCGTCCTCTTTGAACGTCAGACTCACCATCACCGGCAGATCACAGACCTCTCTCGCCGCCAGCAGTGCCGCCCGGCACTCATTCAGGCTCATCATGGTCTCCACCACCAGCAGATCCGCGCCTGCCTCTGCCAGGGCGGTGATCTGCTCTTTATATATGGTTACCAGCTCTTCAAAGGGGAGCGTCCCCACTGGATAGAGCTGCTGTCCCGTCATGGTCAAATCCCCCACCACGAACGCCTCCCGCCCGGACTGGCGCACTGCTTCCTTTGACAGCGCAACCAGGGACTGATTGAGTTCCCGCTCCCGCTGGGCGAGGCCGTATTCCGCCAATTTGAGCCGATTCCCGGAAAAAGTAGGCGCATAGAGGATCTTTGTCCCCGCCTCCAGATAAGCCCTCTGTAAGTCCAGCAGTACGTCCGGATGCTCCAGCACCCACAATTCCGGGCAGACACCGGCCGGCATTCCCGCACGTTGCAGATTCGTCCCCGTGGCACCGTCAAGCAGGACAACGTTCTCTTCCGTCAACGCGCGAAACGCATCTCTTGTCATAATCACGCTCTCCCATTTTCAAAAGCAAACTCCCATGCCCCAACATGTGGGGCACCATAAATAAAAGCTATATTTCCCTTTTCACGCCTCATAAGCATCCTTCACCGCCAGAATAAATTCCCGGCTGTTTAACACCTGTACCTCGGGATTGGTGGTGATCGCCGCCAGATCTTTGGTCATTTTCCCAGACGCAATGGTGGAGAGCGTCGCCTGCTCCAGCCGATCCGCAAACGTCATCAGAGCCGGGATGCCGTCCAATTCCCCTCTTTTGCGCAGCGCTCCAGTCCAGGCAAAAATCGTCGCCACCGAATTGGTGGAGGTCTCCTCCCCTGCCAGGTAGCGGTAATAATGGCGCTGTACGGTGCCGTGGGCGGCCTCATACTCATACACGCCCGTGGGAGAAACCAGCACAGAGGTCATCATGGCCAGGGAGCCAAACGCGGAGGACACCATGTCGCTCATCACGTCCCCATCATAATTCTTGCATGCCCAGATAAAACCGCCCTCCGATTTCATGATCCGGGCTACGGCATCATCCACCAGGGTATAGAAATAGGTGATCCCCGCATTCTCAAATTTGTCTTTATACTCGGTATCATATAATTCCTGGAAAATATCCTTGAACCGGTGATCATACGTCTTTGAGATGGTGTCCTTCGCGCCAAACCAAAGGTCTTCTCCCGTGTCCAGGGCGTACTGAAAGCAACTGCGGGCAAAACTGGTAATCGAGGCATCGGTATTGTGCATCCCCTGAATAATGCCGGATCCTGTAAACTGGTGAATCAATTCCCGCTGTTCCTGCCCATCTGGCGTCGTATAGACCAGTTCGCACTTTCCGGGACCTGGAATCTTCATCTCCACGGCTTTGTATACGTCCCCGTAGGCGTGACGGGCTAACGTGATGGGCTTCTTCCAATTCTTTACGTAGGGCTCAATGCCTTTTACCATAATCGGTTTTCGAAAGACCGTCCCGTCCAGGATCGCGCGGATGGTGGCATTGGGGCTCTTCCACATTTCCTTGAGCTGATACTCTTTCACTCTGGCTGCATTGGGCGTGATGGTAGCGCACTTCACGGCGACACCGTATCTCTGATTGGCCTTCGCCGCGTCAACGGTCACCTGATCCCCTGTCTCATCCCGATGGCGCAGACCCAGATCATAATACTCTGTCTTCAGGTCAATATACGGCTCCAGTAAATCCTCTTTTACCATCTGCCACAAAATGCGGGTCATTTCGTCCCCATCCATCTCCACCAGCGGCGTAGTCATCTGTATTTTACCTGCCATACTAGGATTCCTCCTTCACTATCATGATTCCCGAAAAAAAACCATGCTCCAAATATAGAGCACCACCGCAATCGCGGTTCCCATCATACCATACCAGTGCAGGGGTTTTCAACAATTATGAATCGCGGAGAAATCAGCAGAGTCTTTGGGACAAAAAGTAGAATTCAGGAGAAATCAGCGTGAGATTTAACGAAAATTGAAAATTGGGTGTTGATTTGAAAGAAAAACTCAATCGTCTTAAACCAAAACGCCGGAAGAGTCTCCTCCTCCGGCGTTTTCATGGTCAACGACATTTCGATTCCAGGCAGATACAGGCTCTGCCTTTCAAAGGAATCCTATTCGTCAACAATGCTTCTAATCTTTCCTCTCTATGGTTCGTGGGAAAATTGGCTGCATCACTCCCGAAAGAGCAGGTACAGTCCGTAGGCCAAAAAAGACAGCACCAGGAACGCAGCCCCGGTAAAGAGCAGCGGCCCGGCCCCCTTCCTTTTCTCCGCTTTTCGCTGGCGGTAGTCGTAGAAGTCCTCCCGTTCATGTCCCGCAGCGGGGAAAACCAGATGGAACACCGAGCTGACTCCATATCCCGCGATGTCAAATGCCCCTTTATTGCGGAAAAAACGCAGACCGCCCACTCCGGTCAGCATCACACCTGACACAAAGAACGCGTCGCAGAGGCACCGCAGAATCGAATAATTCCTGGAGAATCCCAGGAAGAATACCGCCACGCTGATTCCCGCGCCAATACAGAAATTAATTAGAAGATCCTTTTGTTTTTCCTTCATTTCCCAGCCAGTCCCGCCAGAATATTCTGGTATTCCGCCTCATTGCACTGCACGAAATGACCCGGACGCACTTCCCGGAATTCCGGTTTATCCGTAGTATAATCATGCTCCGCCAGCGGATTATAGACGATCCGCTTTCTCTTCTTTTCATAGACGGGATCCGGCAGCGGAATCGCGGACAAAAGGGAACGGGTGTACGGGTGCAGCGGGTAAGCGAATAGTTCATCGGAATCTGCCAGCTCCACCATCTTCCCGTAATACATCACGCCAATCCGGTCAGAGAAATATTTCACGACGGAAAGGTCATGGGCGATAAAGAGAATGGTCAGACCGAACCGGTCCCGCAGATCGTTCAGCAGATTGATCACCTGCGCCTGCACAGAGACATCCAGAGCAGAAACTGGTTCATCAGCGATGATCATTTCTGGGTTCATGATGATAGAACGGGCAACGCCGATCCTCTGTCTCTGACCGCCAGAGAATTCGTGGGGATACCGGGACGCATGCTCCCGTACCAGTCCCACCAGCTCCAGCATCTCATAGACCTTCTCATCAATGACCTTCTTGTCACGCTCTCCCTGAATAATCAAACCTTCGGAAATAATCTCCCGCACGGTCATTCTGGGATCCAGAGAGGCAACCGGGTCCTGGAAAATCATCTGAATCTGGGTGATCAGCTTCTTGTCGCAGTGTTTTTGATCATACTTTGCCGACGCGATCTGTGCCTTTTGTTCCTTCACAAAATCGTCCAGTTCCTGTTTTAGCTTGGCATGATCAGCACCGGGTTCTTTGATCGCTTTTTCATATTCCGCCTTTTTGGCTTCAATGGCGTCCTTGTAACTCTTGGTCCCGGCGCAAATCCGCGTGCCTTTGAAATAGACATTGCCGGAGGTGATGTTATAGAGCCGGATGATGGAACGCCCGGTGGTAGTCTTGCCGCAGCCGGACTCGCCTACCAGACCGAAAACTTCCCCCTTCTTGATGTCAAAACTCACATCATCCACTGCCTTGGTCACAAATTTGCCGCTCTTAAAGTACTGGCACAGATGTTCCACCTTGAGTAAGGTTTCCTGCTCTTTCATGCTTCTTCCCCCCTTCTGGCTTTCATCCTGGCGATTCTATCCAGAACAATCTTCGGCGGATCCACCTTCGGCGCACTGGGATGCAGCAGCCAGGTGGCAGCATAATGGGTATCACTCACTTTAAACATCGGAGGCTGCTGCTCAAAGTCAATCTGCATCGCATACTTGTTCCTTGGCGCAAACGCGTCTCCTTTGGGAGGATAAATCATATTGGGCGGTGTGCCGGGGATGGCATCCAATTTCTCATTGGTATCCAGATCCGGCATAGAAGAGAGCAGCGCCCATGTATACGGATGCCGGGAATCATAGAAAATATCCTCGCTGGTCCCGTACTCCACAATCTTGCCGGCATACATCACCGCCACCCGGTCCGCCATGTTGGCAACCACGCCCAGGTCATGGGTGATGAAAATGACGGAAAGTTTTCTCTCCTCTTTCAGGCGGTTAATCAATTCCAGAATCTGGGACTGAATGGTCACATCCAGCGCTGTGGTCGGCTCATCGCAGATCAGAATATCCGGATTGGCCACCAGGGCAATGGCAATAACGATCCTCTGCCGCATGCCGCCGGAGAATTCAAAGGGATACTGTTTATATCGTTTATGGGGTTCGGAAATGCCTACTTCCTCCATCAGACGGATCGCCCGGTGTTTGGCGATCTCCCGGGTGACCTTGTCCACCACACCGGAAGCATTTTCCTTCAAATAATCGATGACAGCCACCGTATCCGGTTTGTGTTCCTGTTCTCTTTCTTCTTCTAAAAGCTCACTGAAATGATTGACCAGTCTGGTGATCAAGTGCTGCATATTTCCCTTGGTCAGTTCCAGATCCGTCACCGCGGCATCCGCCAGCTCAAAACCGGGCTTCTTCCCCTTCGCCAGTATCCGGTCATATTTGCGTTTCTCCCGCTCATATTTCCGCATGATCCTGACATTGGCTTTCACGCCGTGAAAATACGTATCCAATTCATCCTTCAGGCTGCTGGAAAACGTATTGCTGAAGCTGTCCTTGACCAGTGCCAGCGGGTCATTGGTCTTTTTCACCAATTCGCTGAGCTGCTTATAGGTGGCCATGCACTCTTTCTTATCCAGTTTCTCTTTCTGATACACCGGCAGTGCCTTCTGAAGTGCTTCCGACGCCACTTTGATATTCTCACAACGCATCTCTGTCGAATACCGGAGTGCCCGCTCCACATCGTCCAGGAATGCCAGCATGAAATCTTTGTCCAAATAATCCAGCAGATACTCATTCAGCTCATCCATGGGCATATCCGGCAGTGGTTTGCCGGAAAAGCACAGATAATACCCCATCCGGAAGAAATTGGGAATCGGCTTTGCCAGCGCTTCATCCATGATGGCTTTCAAAGTACGCAGGTCTTCCAGAAGCTTGTTATAGCTGAAATTCCGACTGCTGAACGTCTTAGAAATATTCCTTGTCAGGCTTTTCACCTGTTGTTCTTTCTCCTGGGGCACCACATACTCGTGGATAGACATATTAGCCTGCTTGACGATATCGTGAATTCGATCCTGCGCCCCTTTGCCCAGAGAATTTTTCTCCAGCTCAAACGCGATCTTGCCGATATCCTCGGAAGTCTCCTCCGCGGCAGTATGTGCCTTATTGAAGGCAGCCTCTAAATCAATGTGTTTAAATTCAAATTTGTCGAATTTCTTGCAGTTTTCCGCTGCTCTTCCCGCTTGAGTCGAATCGGTCGCGGATTTCTCCATGGCCTCCTGCAACGACTTCAAATAGGTATTAAAATTGGAGCGGCTCTCCCGCTGTCTCGCCTTTCCCTTTAGCAACATGGCCTCTGTCAGCTGCTTGCCGATGCGAACGATGGGATTCAGGCTGGACATAGGATCCTGGAAAATCATGGCAATCTTGTCGCCCCGGATTTTGTGGAAATCCTCCTCCGAGATCTTCAGCAAATCCTTGCCGTCGTAGATAATCTCACCGGACTCCACGATGGAATTGCCCGCTAGAATGCCCAAAATGGCTTTGGACGTCACCGACTTGCCGGAACCGGACTCGCCCACAATCGCCAGCGTCTCACCTTTTTCCAAATCAAAATCAATTCCCCGGACAGCCTGGACCTTTCCATTGCTGGTATGAAAGGAGATTCGAAGATTCCTGACCTCTAATTTCTTTTCCATTAATCTTCCACCCCTCTCGTTGTTGGATTAAAGGCATCCCGCAGCCCGTTGCCGAACAGATTGAAGCAGATCATCAAAAGTCCCAGGAACACACTGGGCCACAACAAGGCATGAGGCGCTGAAGTCACCGAGGAATTGCCCTGAGACAACAGGGTACCGATGGTGGTCCCGGCGAAACTGCTCAGATCCACGATTCCCAGGTATGTCATAGAAGTCTCGGAACTGATGACATTGGGGATGACCAGTGCACAACTGGTAATGATGGTGCCGATGGCATTGGGGAAGATGTGCTTGAACATCAGCCTGCTGTCCTTGGCGCCAAGGGTTCTGGCCGCCAGGATAAATTCCTGTCCCTTAAAGCGGTAGAACTGCTTCCTGGTCAATGCCGCCATACTGATCCACCCGGTCAGTACAAAGGCAAAGAGGAAGGAGAGTACGACGCCCACCTTCTGTGCCAAATGCAGCTGGAACAGCGTGGTCACCACCACGAACGGCACACCCGAGAGAATATCTGAAATCCGGTCCAGTACCATATCCACAACGCCGCCGTAATACCCCTGTATCGCGCCGTACACGGCACCGATGCTGAGGTTGATGGCAGATACCAGCAGGGCGAAGATCAAAGAGAATCTGGCGCCTACGCCGATGGCGCAGAACAGGTCCATGCCCATCAGATTCGTCCCGAAGATGTAGCTTGGTTCATGACCATTCAGATACTGGTAGTAATTATAGTAGCAAATCCGGCACTGCACCGCGCCTGCCTTGTTGGTGGAATAGGCATAGCTGCCGTCATCGCCGGGAATGCGAATGGAATTATAGGGAGCACCCGCATTCTGTACATTTTTGGAATACGCAGGAATGAAATTGCCATTGGCATCCAGTACCGCGGCGCCACTGGAATCCACCTGATACCACAGATTGGCATTGTCGGTGATCCCCTGAATATCCACTGGATCCACATAGGGGTAAATCACCTGGATACCGGTTTCGTTCTGCCACTGCTGAATCCGTTCATAATCAGCATAAGAGAATACCCGGTACACAATCCCCATGGCGTAATACATATTTACGTTGATGTCATAAGTATAACGGGTGACTATCTGTCCCCGGTATTTGACCTGTATCGCATGGCTCCTGATAGTCCGCAGCACCGGATCCATCCCGGTCTCCTCCGCAATGCCGCGCCAGAAATTCATGGACACATCATTCTGAGAATCATACGTCTTGGAACCGTCCATAATGCCCAGATGTAATTTGGCGATAGAGGGCACATAGGAGGGATAATTGATATACATTTTATCCGTATCTTTAATGCTGTACGGAGAAAACACCGGGGCGAATAACGCATATAAAATCAGGAAAAGCAATATCCACGCGGCAACCACGGAGGACTTATTCTTGCTGAAGCGAATCATAGCGTCGGCAAAAAAGCCCCTGGCCTTTGTCTGCAATTCCTTATCCCGCAGCATATCTTCCTTTTGAACAAAGGCAAATTTCTCGGCTGGGATTTCGGCCGGGGTATAAACCACTTCTCTTTCGCTGTTCATTTCTTCGCCCCCATTCTGATTCTGGGATCAATGAACCCGTAGCTGATATCCACCACCAGGCTGGCGACCAGACCGATGGCAGTGTAGAAACAAGTGGTCAAAATAAATACGTTGTAATCCAGACCATTGATGGCATTTAAGGTCAGACTGCCCACGCCGGGTATGGCAAAGATTTTCTCAATGATGAGAGATCCTCCCAGGACGCCGACGAATTCTCCGAAGATCGCGGGCACGATAACCACAAAGCAGTTGCGCAGGGCATGACGGACGGTGGCCTGGGCCTTGGTCAGCCCCTTGGTCCTGGCTAGGAGCATAAACTCACTGGTCAGCACCTCCGTCAACTCTGCCCTGGTCGTTCGCGTGAATCCCGCAATCACCCCGAAGGACAAGCTCATGACGGCAGGAATGACAGACACGAACATAGGCCAGCTCAGCCAGTCGGTTCCGGATTTCATCAGGAATGGGAACCACTGAAGTTTATAGCAGAAGATGTACTGCACGAGAAAGGCGTACACAAAGCTCGGCACCGAGATGACCACCATCGTCAAAGTAGACAGCAGATAGTCAATCCATGTATTCTTTTTGAGCGCAGCGAAAATCCCCAGTGCGATTCCCAGTGGAATACTGAAAACAATAGAATATAAGTTCACAATTATAGTGGCAGGCAATTTCTGCACGAAAATTTTCCACACATCCTGACCAAAATAAAGTTTTTCTGAAAAACCCCAATCAAACTTTGTCACAACATTTTTCACAAAAAGCCCGAACTGCACCAGATACGGCTCGTTGTATCCCATGGCTTCCCTTCGCATCTCAATTACATGCGTATGCGGGTCTTCCGGGGGAAGCAGGGGCTGGGGCAGCATTCTGATCAACACAAAGCACATAAAGACAATGATCAGAAAGACGCAAATCATATATGCGATTCTCTGCATAGTATATTTAAACATTTTTACCGATTCCTCCCTTCTTTGTCCCTTTTCGATTCGATCCCCTGTTCTCTCGTCAACAACTGCGATTCAAGGTCCCCCTGTGTCGTCCACGGTGAAACCCACCCTCCATCGGTCTATCACCGCACTTTTTCAAATCAGACCGTCAATCGCAGCCCTTAACTTAAAAAGCGCGGCAGGGGGACAAAGCCGCCTGCCGCGTCTCTCACATCAATCATACTGATCAGCGATGTGAATCATCATAGCAGACTGAATCCGGAACAACTTGAGATTAATATTGAAGTTGTCCGTTCTGGGAAGCGACATATTCCTTCCAGGCAGCATCATCGTAGTTATATTTCAGATAGGTGATGCCACCGCGTCCCATAACTGGGCTGTAATCGTCTACTACATAGTATACCTGCTGGGAAAGAAGTGCCATACCGCCATCCTGCAGGATCGGGATATAATCGTAAACACCCATCAGGGTCTCCTCGAATTTGGCCAGAATATCCAGTCTCACATTGGTATCCACAATGCCATATCCGAAGTTGTAATCCGTGCCGTCGATCTGGATCATGGTACCATTCAGGCCTTTGGACCATTCATCCAGCGTGGTGGTCAGATCCTTGCCGTCAATATTGACAGTCATCTCTACTGTGCTGGGATCGAACCAATTCGCGTCATATGCACTTCTCTCATTGGTCCAGGTATCGGTCAGACCGAAGGGATCCATTCTGGAACCGCTCCAGCCGCACAGGCAGGTGTCTACCAGACCAGCTCTCAGCTGATCAGACCAGGAATTCTGCAGAGGAGCGGATTTCACGATTCTGATCTTCTGATAGAGCGGGGTACCTTCCGTCGCTTTATCAA
>CAZROZ010000022.1:0-13642 GCA_964601745.1 uncultured Lachnospiraceae bacterium
GGAAGTGGCGTAGGTCAAAAGCTGAAGAATGACAAGATCCACATCCGCGGCCCGGAATTTATCTCCTGCGGCCTGTGAAAGCTCCTTGGTGGTGACGATACCGCCGTCGATCATCTCTACGGTGTTCGGAATCCGCTTTTTGAAGTCCGCGTATTGGGCTTCAAATTCTGGCACCAGGGACGGGAATTGGGGAAGATACGCCCCAAGCGCAATGGCAAATACGCCGACCCTCGCTTTTGTCTCAACTAACATCATTGATTCCTCCTATTCATAAATTTTGATACCAAAACTGTTCTTGACCATCGCTCTGGCTTCTTTCAAATCGGCAAACTGACCATCCGAGCGCATCTGTACCAGAATGTTGCCGATGGCAGTCGCCTCTCCGGGTCCTGCCGAAACCGTGCAGCCAGTCGCTCTCGCCGTGATTTGATTCAAATAATCCGCATTGGAACCACCGCCAATGACATAGATTTTATGATATTTTTTCCCCGTAATCTGCTGCAGCTGTTTTACCGTGTCGCCGTAGCATTTTCCCAGACTGTTATAAATGACGGCGGCGATTTCCCATTCATTCTGCGGGATTTTCTGTCCGCTCTCCCGGCAGGCGTCCTTGATGGCTTCTATCATACTGGAGGGGGCCAGGAAACGGTCCTCATTGCAGTCTACGATAGAAGGGATAGTCTGTCTGGATGCCTGGTCGCACAGGACACGGTAGGAATACTCCTCAGAGAATTCCTTCCGCACCGATTGAATCATCCAGAGTCCCATGATATTTTTCAGGAAACGGAAGCGGTAATCAACTCCACCCTCATTGGTCAGATTAAAAGCCATGCTTTCCTTGGAACAATTGGCCTGAGGCAGCTCGGTGCCCATGAGAGACCAGGTCCCTGAGCTGATATACAGGACGTCATCCTCCGTGGTGGGAATCGCGGCGACGGCAGAACCAGTATCGTGAGTGGCGGGCAGGATGACCTGACAGTCAAAGCCTACTTCTTCGATGATTTCCCGCCGGAACGTGCCTACCGGAGTACCCGGCTCGCTGATGGGACCAAAAAGGCGTCTGGGATAGCCCAGCTGCTGAATTAAATCGTAATCCCAATCTTTTGTCTCAGGACTTACCAGCTGTGTGGTGGTGGCATTGGTATATTCGGTTTTTTTCACGCCGGTGAGGAGAAAATGAAAGTAATCCGGGTTCAGCAGCATACTTTCTGCCTGCTCGAGGAGTTCCGGCTGTCTCTCTTTCGTAGACATCAATTGATAGATGGTGTTAAAAGGTTGTTTTTGGATGCCGGTGCGGGCGTAGAGGGCTTCTGGGGAAAGGATCTCGGATACCTTTTCGTCCATGCCTTTGGTGCGGCCATCCCGGTAGCCGTAAGTTTTTCCAAGAATTTGGTCTTTTTCATCGAGGAGAACATAGTCCACAGCCCAGGTGTCGATTCCCATAGAAGAGGGAATTTTCCCCAATTTTTTGCACAGCTTTAACCCTTCTTTGATTTCATGAAACAAGGCATTGACGTCCCAGCAAAGAGAACCGTCCACGTCTTTTTGTCCGTTGGGAAAGCGGTAGATTTCTTCCAGGCACAATTTTCCATTCTTGATTTCTCCCAGTATGTGCCGCCCGCTGGAAGCGCCGATGTCAACGGCGAGATAGTATTTGGGCATCGTGATCCCCCTTTCCAGTGTGATCTGTGTATCCCGTGCTACAATGCGGCAAGTATAGCACTAGGCAGGGTGACAGGCAAGCAATGGAAGAGAGAGAACTTTTTATCAAAGGGACGCCGGAAAAGTGGGAACGCCAGGAAAATGATGCGAAAAAATCGCGTATCTTTTCCTAAAAAGGGGAAGCCGAAGGAACTTCCTTGCTATTTTTTAGGTACAGGGTGTATGATAGCGGCATAAGAGAGGGGAAATTTGCGGAAGTGCATCTCTGCAAGAGGGGATTTTTCATGAGAAAAAAAAGTAAAAAATCAATAGAAACGTTGACACACTCTGGGATAATAGCAGCCCTTTATCTAGCCTTGGTGCTGCTTTTTCGTCCGATCAGTTTTGGCACTATGCAGATTCGGGTGGCGGAGGCGCTGACAATTCTGCCCTATTTTACCCCCGCTGCCATTTCGGGTCTTACCATTGGATGCCTGCTGGCGAATCTTCTGGGCGGGGCAGATGTTCTGGATATTATTTTTGGCACACTGGCCACTTTTTTGGGCGCGGTTTTTTCTTATTTGCTCCGGAGGAATCGCTGGCTTGTCTCCCTGCCTCCGATTCTTTGCAACATGGTGATTATCCCATGGGTACTGCGGCTTGCGTATGGAATTACCCAAGCCATTCCCTTGATGATGCTTTCGGTGGGAATCGGGGAAGCACTCTCCTGTGGGATCTTCGGTCAGATTTTGTTGCAGGCGCTGAAACCGGTTCGCTTCTATTTGTGGAATGGGACCAAAGAGGAAAAAGATCTGCGAAAACCGGAAAACGAAAGGGAAGAAAAATGATTTACTGTGCCAATTGCGGGGAGGAAAATCCAGACGGCGCCTATCTCTGTGAGAGATGCGGGGAGCCGCTGGAAGGCCATACATTGCAGGCGGGGTCGCCTGAATTAGAAAAAATCAGAAAGGAACAAAACGGGTCCGATCTGCCGGAGATGGAGCAGTACGCGCAGGAACAGGAAGCGCAGCAGCCGATCATTCACACTGCGAAGGACAAAAAGACAAACGAGAAATCCGGGAAAAAGATTTTTTCCAAAATTCTATTCTTTGTGGCTGGAACTGCGGGAATTGCCGTGGTTCTGGCACTGGTCTTTTATTTCCTGTCGGCGCCAGCGATTCCTCTGAATCAATTCATGTACATTGATGTGGATGGATATGACGGCTATGGGACAGTCACTGCTTCCATTGACTGGTCCGCCATCGGCAAAAAGTGCAGGGGAAGACTTTCTTTTACCCGTTTGGCCAGGGAAGAAATTCCGGATATCGTGAAAGAAAAATCCCCCTTGGAACTGCTGGAGGAATCCGTGGTGATTCAACTGGACGCTCCAGAGCCCCTATCCAACGGGGATGAGATTTCTTATACATTTTCTATTGCGGATGCCGCGTATCGGTATCTGGACTGTGATCTACAATATGAAAATGGGACTTATTCCGTCACGGAACTGACGAAAATAGGACAGTTCGATGCGTTTTCCAACCTGGAAGTCACATTCGAGGGATCTGATGCTGATGGAATCGCGATCCTTTATTACAGTGGACAGGAATTGTCCACCGGGGATTATACCGCGGACAAGACCAGCGGACTGCGCAACGGGGACGTGATTCGGGTTTCCATTCGGGAAGATTGTGTGGAAGAGTGTCTTCATCTCTTCGGAGAGATCCCGGAAGTCATGGAAAAAGAGTATCTGGTCTCCGGACTCCCCAGCTATATAGCGGCCCTGGAGGAAATAGACGACGCGACGCTGGCTGCTATGCAGGACAAAGCGGAGGATGTGTTTCGGACATATCTTAAGAACAATTGGCCGGACAGCGCGGCTTTGGAGCGTTTCACTTATCTGGGCGATTATTTGCTGACCGCCAAGCGATCCTCTGTGGTGGGAAATAAGAACGCGGTATTTCTGGTCTATCAGGCACAAGTGAGGAATTTTTTGTCCGGCGGCGGAAAATCCTATGACAAGGTGATTGACATATTCTGGTTTATCAAATTTCACGATCTGGTGTTGACCTCTGACGGAAAGGTCAGCTTTGACCTTACTTCTTACAACACGCCGGATGATACCTTTTCTGTGGACTCCGGGATCAGCATCGGCGCGGGAAGCTCAGAGAAATGGAAGTATTTCGGCTATCAGACATTTGAGGAATTGTATGATAACGCGGTGGAAATCTACTTTGACTCTTACCGCCATGAGGACAACGTAAAGCAAAGACGAATAAGAAACCCGGTCCACTCCGAATAAGAAGTGTACCTGGGAAGAGGATGCCTCACCGCAGATAATAAGGCAAACTAGGAAACGCCGCCTGTCGCATTCTTATTGGCTTCCGGCAGCAGTACCCGTTTCTCAAAGTGATTGTAGACAATCAGGGATATCACTGCCATGATACAGTCCGCGCAGAGTTGCGACCAGACGATGCCGTATTTTCCAAAAAAGTGGTTGAGAATAAAAAGCATAGGGATATTCAGGAACAGCCACCTGGTCACCCCCAGGAAAAAGGCATATCCTCCTTTGCCAAAGCCGTTGAAAAGATGGACATGGACGAAATTGACAAACATCAGCGGCGTTGCCAGAATCCGCACCCGCAGGAACGTGGTTCCGATGGATACGGTGGCAGGATCGGGAATGAAGAGACGAATGATCTGCGGGGTGAAAAGCTCATAGAGAACGATGCTCACAGCGGCGCAGGCGAGCCCCAATTTCAGAGAATACTGTTTCGTCTCACGAAATCGCTCTATTTTGTGTTGAGCATAATTGTATGCCACAATCGGCATCATGCCCTGACAAATGCCGACGCCGATATTTAAGGGAAGACGCTCTACTTTGAGGACTACGCCGATTGCGGCCAGAGAGACGGAGTCATAGGCACTCATCAGCTTGTCTATCACGACGTAGTCTAAATCAAAAAGTAATGTGGTGACGGCAGACGGAACGCCCACGGAAAAGATGCCGGAGATGCTATTTTTCTGAGTGATTTGATATGGCGAGAGTTGCCGCAGGACGCTTTGCTGCCCCCGCTTTCGTGCGAGAATGAGGACAATATAGAGACAGTAGATCAAATTGGAGAGTCAGGTGGCTGCTCCGGCACCTGCGATTTCCATGCCCTTTGGGAACAAGACAAACATGAAAAGGGGATCTAGCAGGATGTTGATGATACCGCCCATGGTGATGCCGAATCCGACTCGTTTTGATTCCCCTGTACTGCGCAGAAGATTGGCCAGAGTGTTGGAGAGTACCGTGGGAACTGCCCCGCAGACGATGACGAAGAAGGCATAGGTGCTGGCGAAATCATAATTTTCCTCAGTGGCACCCAGTGCGTACATCAGCGGGCGCATGAAGAAAAGCGTGCCAAGGGAGAAAAGCGCAGCAGTCAGTGCCCCTAGATAGACGCAGAAACTAAAGACCTTTCTTGCCTCCTCCCGCCGCTTTTGTCCCAGTAGCCTGGAGATCAGTGCTCCTCCGCCGATACCGGCCAGACCCGCGATGGAGAGAGAAATGTTAAATACCGGCAGAATCAAAGAGACACCGGCCACCATGAGGGGATTTTTGGTCCTGCCGATAAAAAAGGTATCTGCCATGTTATAAATCAGGACAATGAGCTGACTGATAATGGTGGGAATCGCCATGGTCCTCACCGCCTGGGGAATGGGCATTTTCTCAAAAATTTCTGTCTTGTCTCTATATCCTGCCATGATTTCGTTCCTTTCGTCCCTATCGGGGTGCTACTTCTTCTGGTGCCAATGACAGAGCATTTTGCCGATTCTCGGCGGGGTCAATGGATTGGACAAGGAAAAGTAGCGACTTTTATGGTATAACGTATGGTATAGCGTATAACGTAACGTATAACGCAACAGCAGGGAACAGCGAAACAAAGAGTGTTTTGCTGTTCCCTGTGAAGACGAACCTTTACAAATTTTATTTATTAGATTACAAGATTATATACAATTATATACACTGTGACGCAGTCTGTGGGCTTTCATCCATGGTGTTGCCCTACATGTGGGGCATGGAAGTCTACTCAGAAGTGCCGGTTCTATTCGCAAAAAATCCCACCGCGATGGCGCCGGGTCCGGTATACGTGCTGGATGCGCTGCCCACCAAGACGGGCTTCTCGGTGATATCAGAATGCCCTTCCCACATTGCATGGCTGCTCTCCAGGTATTCTCTGAGCAGGGAGCCATCGGTGCCGGAATATCCCACCACGACAGGCATGGAAAAATCGATGCCGCCCTTTTGCTGAATCAGCTCTGTCAGCATATTATCACTCTGGCGATAGCCCCGGGGCTTCCCAACTACTTTGATCACACCTTCATCGAGACAGACAATCGGCTTGATGTGGAGCAGAGTACCCGCGATCCCTGCGGTTTTCGAAATACGGCCGCCCCGGACCAGATTCTCCAGAGTATCTACGCGAGCCAGCATGTAAAGCCGCTTCTTCTCTCTCTCAAGTCTGGCAACGATCTCCTCGGCGGGAAGACCTTCCCTGCAAAGCCGTGCTGCGTAAAGGACGATGGTGCGCTGTCCGATGGTGGCACTGTCGCTGTCAACCACAAAAACTCTCCCTGGATAATTGGCGGCGGCAACGACGGCACTCTGAGCGGTGCCGGACATTTTGCTGGCCAGAGAAACCATCACCACCGTGTCTCCATTTTCTACGATGGGGCGAAAAGCCTTATCAAGGTCAATAGGGGTCAACTGGCTGGTGGTGGGCAGGTCATGACAGGTTTCCAGCTTCTTATAAAATTCTTCTGTCGTGAGATTCACCCCATCCAGGTATTCTACCCCGTCAATATATGTCTTTAGCGGCAATACCGTGATACCTAATTCCTTGGCTTCAAGCTGTGAAATATCGCAGGCTGAGTCACTGATGATTCGAACAGACATTTAACAATCCTCCTGGAATTCCTCATAATGGGGCGGATGTCAATCCTCCATGCGTTGACCTTCCTTGACGATAAGCAGTCGCAGTACCGGGATGTTCTTCAGAGATACTCTTTGGAACGCCACAGATCGAACTGTCTGTAAGATTCCAGCAATCGGCTTACCAGTGTGATTCCGTATGTGCCATACGCGATCCCTCATTCAAGGCATTTGATTAATTTTACACAAATATATGTCAAATTTTTGGCACAAATGAAACAAAGAGAAAAGTCGGGGTTATACGCCCACAATTCTCTTTGTTTACAAAAACCAGAAAACAGGCTAAAATGAGGACCGAAAACGTAAAACACCCGACAATCTGGCGTAAGGATTTCTGATTTACGACATGATTTTTAGGGAGGGGAAAGGAAAACCGGTATGACCTGGGAGGACGCCTGCGCATCTGTCATCCAGAACACCCGGCAGCGGGATGGAATCGGCCGCTTGCGGGAAAAGACCGTACATGCCGTGATCAAGGCTTATTTGGAAGAGGATCCGACCCGCATGGAACAGAAGGTCGGCAGTTTCTGGGCAGATATTTTGCGGGAGGACGGCAGTATCGTGGAGATTCAGACGGGGAATTTCTATAAGCTTTCCCGGAAATTGGAAGCGCTTTTGCCGCAGCATAAAGTAGAAGTGGTTTATCCCGTGATTGTGCAAAAAGACGTCATCTGGATTCAAGAGGACGGCGGGATGCTTCCTCCTCACAAGTCCCCCAAAAAGGGATGCCGATTCGACGTGTTGGAAGAACTGCCTGCCATTTTGCCCTATCTGTCCCATCCTAATTTTTGCCTGCATCTCCTTTTCCTGGACGCAGATGAGTACCGGCTTTTGAATGGCAGAGGGAGAAATAAGAAAAAAGGTGCCACTCATTATGATCGGATACCCGGTCGTCTGCAGGGGGAGGAGTGGTATCGGACAAAAGAGGATTATCTGGCTTTTTTGCCTGCACTGCCGGAGGAATTTACGGCGAAGGAATATGGACAGGCGGCGAAACTAACCCCTCGTTCCACGAATCGCGGCTTATATGTATTAAAGAATCTTTGCCTGATTGAGCAGTGCGGGAAACGGGGCAGAGCGTATCTTTACAGGATTAGAAGGGACGATGCGTCGTGAGAGACCTGCTCAGCGCACTGATACAGTATCGGGAAGAGGGAAGGGTTCCCTTTCACATGCCGGGACATAAACGCAACACGGCGTTATATCACTTGCCGGACCCGGTTTCCATTGACATTACCGAGATAGAAGGCTTTGATAACCTTCAGCATCCGGAGGGAATTCTTCTGCGGTGTGAAAAGCGCCTTTCCGCCTTATACCGCAGCCGTGCCAGCTTTGTCCTGACAAATGGGAGTACCGGCGGGATCCACGCGGCACTGGCACTGCTTTTATCGCCGGGAGATTCTTTTCTCATGGCGCGAAATTCTCACAAAGCCGCGTATCACGCCTGCCAGCTGCAGGATCTAAGGCCGATCTATCTCTATCCAGAATCGTATGAGGACACAGCACTTGCAGGGCCGATTTCTCCGGAAGCGATATCGCGTGCTCTGGAATTACATCCGGAGGCGAAATGTCTCTATGTGACCTCTCCCACTTATGAAGGGGTGGTTTCTCCCATCCTGGAATTAGCGGAGATTGCTCACAGGCACGGGATCCCTCTGGTGGTGGATGAGGCACATGGGGCACATTTGTCCTTTTGTACGGACAAACGGGAGGATGCTTATATAGAAAGGGACCTTGCATTTCCTCCTTCTTCTTTGACCCAGGGCGCGGATATTGTCGTTCAAAGTCTGCACAAGACATTGCCCAGTTTGACCCAGACTGCGGTGCTGCATCTGGGGCCGACGGCAGCGGATTTTGGCATCTCGCCGGAGAGAATGCGACAATTTTTAAACTGCGTTCAGAGCACCAGTCCTTCATATGTGCTGATGGCAGGAGTTGACAGATGTGTTTCCATCCTGATAGAACAGGGAAAGCAGCTGGTTTCCGATTACAAAACGCGACTGGCGCGGTTTTACGAGGAAATGGGCGACTTGAAGCGGATACGCCTATTGCGGGGGAGGAACCGGGACCCGGGAAAGCTCGTCTTTTTCCTGGACCGTGCCGGGATTTCCGGGACACAGGCGACGGCGTTTTTGCGGGATCGGTTTTCTCTGGAACTGGAAATGGAGGGTGCGGATTTTTGCCTGGCCATGACGTCTCTCTGTGATAGTGAGGAGGCCTTTGTCTGCTTGCGGGATGGAATGTATGCGCTGGATGCGGTGTGCGATACCGGGGAGACCATTGAGAGAGTTCGGGAATCGACCGCTTCTTGCAGGCAAGAGAGGCGAGATGCCCTGCCCTTTGCCAAATCCGTACTGCCGCTCTCGAGAGCAGCGAGGATGGAGGGAAAGGCACTGCCGATTTTTGAGACAGAGGGGAAAATTTCTTTAGAATACGTCTATTTTTATCCGCCGGGCATTCCGCTTTTGGCGCCGGGCGAATTGGTAAGCGGGGAAGTCCTTTCTCTCCTGAGAGATGCGGCTGCCCGGGGGCTTCCTCTCTACGGTATGAAGAAAAAGGGATATCTGGAAACTGTGCAGGCGCAAGAATTCCTAAAAGAGAGAGGCATTCACCGCGCGGACTGTCAATCAGGGCAAAATACAACGGGAGAAACTTTGTGAGACAACTATATATGCTGCTGGGGAAAAGCGCGGCGGGGAAGGATACCATTTATCAGCGGCTGCGCACCCGTACTGATCTCATTCCCATTCTCCTCTATACCACCCGCCCGATCCGGCAGGGAGAAAAAGAGGGAGTCACGTATCATTATGTGACGGAAGATGCGATGCACCAGATGGCGAAGGAAGGGAAAATTCTGGAGTGTCGCACCTATCAGACAGTATATGGTCCATGGCATTATTTTACAGCTGACGACGATCAATTTGCGGGACTGCGGGAGGAAGAGCGCTCCGGAGGCGCTGACAATGAGGAATCGAGAGCAGGCTTGATGATTGGAACGCCGAATGCCTGCCAGAAGCTGCAGGCGATTTACGGGAGAGAGCGGGTGATTCCCATTTATATCAGGGTGGAAGATGGACTGAGGCTGCAGCGGGCGCTGGACCGGGAGCGAAGGCAGAGCTCACCCGCCTACGCTGAGATGTGCCGTCGTTTCCTGGCGGACCAAAAAGATTTTGCCCCGGAAATTCTGGAAAATTTGTGCGGACTGCGGGCCTATGACAATATTGATATAGATAAATGCGTTGCGGAAATTGAGCGGGATCTTTTTCCGCACTGATCGAAATAGGAAATATAGCGACCAGAACAGGAAGGAAATCAGTGGCATCATTTCGAGATATTGTGGGATTTGAGACAATCATCGAACATTTGCAGCGCTCCATCCGGGAGAACCGCGTTTCTCACGGATATCTGATCAGCGGAGAGGAGCACCTGGGAAAGCGCCTGGTGGCGGAGAGCTTCGCGAAGGCATTATTTTGTGAAAATCACGATCCGGCAGGCTGTGGGCATTGCGTTTCGTGCCGTCAGGTGGAGGATCACAACCATCCTGACGTGATTTATGTACAGCGGGAAGCAGGAAAGACCGCAGTTTCGGTGGATGTTATAAGAAACCAGGTGGTGCGCCCCATGGCACTAAAGCCATACCAAGGTCCTTACAAAGTGTTCCTCATTGACGAAGCGGAGCGGATGAATCCATCGGCACAAAACACGTTGCTGAAAACCCTGGAGGAGCCGCCTGTCTACGGCGTGATCGTGCTGCTGTCCTCCAATGAGAATGCGCTGCTGCCCACCGTGGTGTCCCGGTGTGTCAGACTCAAGGCAGTGCCGACCAATCCGGCGAAAGTCCAGGAATTTCTGATGAGAAATTATCAGGTTCCGGATTATAATGCCAAGGTGCTGGCCGCTTTTTCACAAGGGATTACCGGTAGAGCGGTGCGGTATTTGAGCTCGGATCAATTCTCCGAGAAGCAGGAGCAGGTCTTGAGCTGGATGCGTCAGCTCCCGAACACGAACGCACAAGCCCGCATTCAGGCGGTCAAACAACTGGCGGAATTAAAGCAGGACGCTTGGGAGCACTTGGATTTGATGCAGCTTTGGTTTCGGGATTTACTGCTGGCAAAATCTGTCGGGAAGCAGGCAGATTTCATCTATCAGGAGCAAAAAGACATTTTATTGGAACAGGCCGCCCAAATTTCCTATGAGGGAATTTCGTCTTGTCTGCGAGAACTGGATACGGCCAGAAAGCGAATCCGGGCAAATTGCGGCAGGGAGGGCACAGCGGAATTGCTGCTGCTGGGACTGCAGGAGGCTTTCGCCAATTGAAATGCGGTCGTATCGGGAGAGTTGTCAGGGAATGTTTTGATATCAATGGGGGAAAAGTGGAAAAAATCCGGTTGTTTGCCCCACAAGCAGCGAGGAGGTAGTATGTTACAGATTATCGGAGTGCGGTTTCGCAGTGTTGGAAAAATTTATTATTTTGATCCGGGAGATCTTCCGATTCAGGCAGGAGATTCTGTGATTGTAGAGACCATTCGGGGAATGGAATTCGGTCATGTGGTGATCGGCCCCAGAGAGATTTCCGAGGAGAGTATACCGCATCAGCTCAAACCAGTGCTGCGGGTTGCTACGGAGGAGGATCGCGAGATTGACGCGGAAAACCGGGAGAAGGAAAAGGAAGCTTTTCAGATTTGCCTGGAAAAGATTGAAAAGCATGATCTGGCCATGAAATTGGTGGATGTGGAATATACTTTCGACAACAATAAGATTTTGTTTTATTTCACCGCCGATGGGCGCATTGATTTTCGGGAACTGGTCAAGGATTTGGCCGCTGTGTTCAAGACGCGCATAGAGCTTCGCCAGATTGGGGTGCGGGATGAGACAAAGATGATGGGCGGAATCGGCATCTGCGGCCGGGAGTTGTGCTGTCACTCGTATCTGTCAGATTTCGTCCCAGTCTCCATCCGCATGGCGAAAGATCAGAATCTGTCTCTGAATCCCTCAAAAATCTCCGGTATGTGCGGCCGCCTCATGTGCTGTCTGAAATATGAGGAAGACGCCTATCAGGAATTAAACAGCAAGCTTCCCAGGGTGGGGGATCATGTGACTACCAAGGACGGACTCAAGGGGGATGTACAAAGTGTCAATGTACTAAAACAGTTGGTTAAAGTCATTGTGACCAATAACGATGAAAAGGAAGAAAAGGAATATAAAGCATCGGATTTGATTTTCAAGACCCGACGGAAAAAAGAAAAACCTGTAACGGAAGAGGAGCGAAAAGAGCTGAAAGAACTGGAAAAAGAAGAGGAAAGCGTTTTTTGAGCGGAAGATAATCAACGGTAAATAATGGGGTGAATTATAGAGAAAAAGGAGAAGCCTCCCGGCTGCTGCAGTCGAGAGGCTTTTTATCGTCAGGGTCTGATCTACATTTGGGTCTGAGCCACATTTGTTGTCGGGATTGAAGCTATATTAAAGCATGCCAATCAGACGTAGTCCCAGACTGATCATCCAGACATAGGCGATGGTTTTTGGGATCATCAGCATACCCACCATCGGTTTTTTCTTCCCCCAGAGCACCACCGGGAAATAGCAGGCAAAGCTGATGACAATGGCAATGGACATCTGCCACAATCCGTATCCTCCGGCATTTCCAGAGAGAAGGAAGAGGATTACCAGGCAGAGCCCTGTCACGGCAAAGGGCAGATTCCGGTAAATTCCCCATTTGGGATTCCCCTCCGGTCGAAACCAGTTGTTTTGCGGAAAGAGACAGAGCGCGATGCGCAGCACCGCACTCACCCACGTGAGGAGAAGCAGAGGAGCGGGATACGAAATCTCTGGAAACACGGCGATCCATACATAGAACAGCAGGACATAAAACAGAGTCATGGTAATAGAGGAGACCAGCAGTCCAAAACCGGTCCACCACTGATTTTTCGGGGAATCGCCCCGGAATGCCCTGATAATGCGCGGCACCAGATGAAAGGCATCCCCGCCGCCCAGGACCAATGTCAAGATCCCGAATAAGAAGATTGCCTGCCGCCCGTTGGCGTTGACAAAAAAGAGAATGGCGGCAATCAAATCGAACACAAGATAGGCGATGCTGAATATTGCTTCTCCAATTTGTGGCATACGCGCTTTTCCTTGATCGTTTCTTTTCTCTGTATTCATGAGTACCTCTTCGCTTCTTCGTTTTATTTTGCTTTGCGCAGCTTTCCCATTATTTCATATAAAAGACTGTAAAGAATCTGTGCTTTTTCAGGCGACAGATCAATGCAGGCGGCAAGGTGTCCGGGCACAGGAAGCGCTTTTTCCCGCAGCGCCTCACCTTCTTTTGTGATGGAGACAATCAGATCCCGCTCATCTTTTTTGGAGCGTTGTCTTGACACATAACCTTTTTCCTCCAGCCTTTTGAGCAGGGGCGTCAGCGTGCTGGAATCGAGATATAGATATCCCCCCAGCTCCTTTACCCGCAGCTGTTTGTGCTCCCACATCACCATCATGGCGATATACTGCGTATAGGTCAGATCCAATTGGTCCAAATAAGGTTTGTAGGCTTTCACAATCTCCTTAGCGCAGGCGTACAGAGGAAAGCACAGCTGATTTTCCAATTTCAGGGGATCAAATTCTGCCGTCATGAAGCGTTTGCTCCCCGGGAGGCGATCCGTTTGGCAAAATCGGCAGCTGCCTGTAGATCCTCCTTATTCGGCCTTCCCTTGTGAAGCATCATGAATTCTCCCCGGCAGCAGAATTCCTCACTGGAAAGAGGGATGTTCTTTTCCGCAAAAGGCTTCTCCAGGTATTTGCGAATCGATTTCAGTGCCGCAGCAGAGCTAACGAGAACCGCTTCTTTTACAGAGACGCCAATGCCCTTGATAAACGATTTGACTTCATCGTCTACGTCAAAGGCGTAAGGCGCTGTGCACAAAAACAGGACATCTACGTCGGAAACGAGCGGCTCTGAGACGGGCTTTGCCTCTGTTCCCACCGCGTTTGCCACGGCATCCGCCAGTTTCTTTGTCTTTCCGCCTCTCGAAT
>CAZROZ010000023.1:0-13133 GCA_964601745.1 uncultured Lachnospiraceae bacterium
AGGTTCTGGCGGAATCGTCCCTGTTTCCCTTTCAGCATATCGGAGAGAGATTTCAGTGCCCGATTTCCGGGTCCTGTCACAGGACGGCCTCTTCTGCCATTGTCGATGAGGGCATCCACCGCCTCCTGAAGCATCCGCTTCTCATTGCGGACAATGATATCCGGTGCACCCAATTCCAGCAGCCTCTTCAACCGGTTATTGCGGTTGATGATCCGCCGGTACAGATCATTCATGTCTGAGGTGGCAAACCGGCCGCCGTCCAGCTGCACCATGGGGCGCAGGTCCGGGGGAATCACCGGCACCACCGTCAAAACCATCCATTCCGGACGGTTATTGGACTCCCGAAAAGCCTCCACTACATCCAGCCTTTTGATGATTCTGGCTCGTTTTTGCCCCGAAGACTTATTCAATTCTTCTTTCAGGGCGGCGGACTCTTTGTCCAGGTCAATCTCGCTCAGCAGCTCGTGAATGGCCTCCGCTCCCATGCCGACCCGGAAATTATCGCCGAATTCGTCCAGCTTTTCGTGATATTCCCGCTCGGACAAGACCTGTTTCTTCTGCAGCGTGGTAAAGCCGGGATCCAGCACAATATACGCGGCAAAATACAGTACCCGCTCCAGCTGCCTGGGAGAAATATCCAGAATCAAGCCCATGCGGCTGGGGATCCCCTTGAAATACCAGATATGGGAGACGGGAGCGGCCAGCTCAATGTGGCCCATCCGCTCTCTGCGCACGCTTGCCTTCGTCACTTCCACGCCGCAGCGATCACAGACTACACCTCTGTACCGAATCTTTTTGTACTTGCCGCAATGGCATTCCCAGTCCTTGGTAGGGCCGAAAATCTTCTCACAGTAGAGACCGTCTTTTTCCGGTTTCAGCGTTCTGTAATTGATGGTTTCCGGTTTTTTCACTTCTCCTCTGGACCACTCCCGAATCTTATTCGGAGAAGCCAGCTTGATCTTAATGGAATCATAATTATATTCCTGATTCGTGTTTCCCGTATCGTACATCAAAGAAACGCACTCCCTTCTCAGTCATCGTATCCGTCGTCGTCAAAGTGATCGTCGTCATAATCGTCCAAATCCAAATCGCTGTCGTCATCATCCTCATTCGTATAGGCAGAGTCTTCAAAAGAAGTGAAGATATCATCCGAATTCAGCTCTTCCACATCGCTCTCCCGGAATCCGGCACCCTCAAAGGACTCATTGCTATGATCCTGTTTGAACCGGTCATCGTTCATGAGCGGAGTGAAATCCTCATCGCCGTAATCAATCTTCTCGGACATATCCACTTCATTCCCGTTCTCATCCAGCACGGTCACATCCAATGCCAGAGACTGCAGCTCTTTCAGCAGCACCTTGAAGGATTCCGGAATGCCCGGCCTCGGGATATTCTCTCCCTTGATGATCGCCTCATAGGTCTTCACCCTGCCATTCACATCGTCGGATTTCACTGTCAAGATTTCCTGCAGGGTATAAGCCGCGCCGTACGCCTCCAGCGCCCACACCTCCATCTCGCCAAAGCGCTGTCCGCCGAATTGTGCCTTGCCGCCCAGAGGCTGCTGGGTCACCAGCGAATACGGGCCGGTGGAACGGGCGTGAATCTTGTCGTCCACCAGATGGTGCAGCTTCAGGTAGTGCATGAAACCGACCGTAACCGGATTGTCGAAATATTCCCCCGTCCGCCCGTCGCGGAGCATCACCTTGCCGTCCGGATTGATGGGCACTCCTTCCCACTCCTTGCGGTTCTCCTGATGCGTCTTCAGGTATTCCATCATCTCAGGCTCCAGAATGTCCTTATATTTCTCCTCAAATTCCTCCATGGGCGTATTCACATAGTCATTTGCCATCTGCAGAGTGTCCAGAATGTCGTGCTCATCCGCTCCGTCAAAGACAGGCGTGGACACTTTAAATCCCAGCACCTTGGCCGCAAAGCTCAAATGGATCTCCAGCACCTGGCCGATATTCATCCGAGACGGCACGCCCAGAGGATTCAGCACAATATCCAGCGGTCTCCCATTGGGCAAGAAAGGCATATCCTCCACCGGCAGCACCCGGGACACCACACCCTTGTTCCCGTGACGGCCTGCCATCTTGTCGCCCACCTGGATCTTTCTCTTCTGGGCGATGTAAATCCTGACGGCGCGATTCACGCCGGGCGGAAGGTCATCGGAATTCTCCCGGGTGAAAATCTTGGCATCCACCACGATTCCGTAATCCCCATGAGGCACCCGCAGAGAAGTATCCCGGACCTCTCTGGCCTTCTCCCCGAAAATAGCTCGCAGCAGCCGCTCCTCGGCGGTGAGCTCCGTCTCGCCCTTCGGTGTCACCTTGCCCACCAGGATATCGCCGGCGCGAACCTCGGCACCGATCCGGATAATGCCCTGATCATCCAGGTTCTTCAGCATATCCTCTCCCACACCGGGCACATCCCGGGTGATCTCCTCGGCGCCCAGCTTGGTATCTCTGGCCTCCGCCTCATATTCATTGATGTGAACAGAGGTATACACATCGTCCTGCACCAGCCGCTCACTGAGCAGTACGGCATCCTCGTAATTGTATCCCTCCCAGGACATGAAACCGATGAGAGGATTCTTCCCCAGGGCGATCTCCCCACCACTGGTAGACGGGCCGTCCGCGATCACCACGCCGGCCTCCACGTGATCTCCTTTATTCACCACAGGGCGCTGATTCATGCTGGTGCCCTGATTGCTTCGCTCAAATTTGGTCAATCGGTAGGACGCTACCTTGCCGCTCTCATCCTCCAGGATCTGGATCTCATTGGAGGCCACCATAGTCACCGTGCCTGCCGCTCTGGCGAGCACACAGTTGCCGGAGTCGATTGCAGCCTTGGCCTCCATGCCAGTCCCCACAATGGGCGCCTCTGTCACCAAGAGGGGTACTGCCTGCCGCTGCATGTTGGAGCCCATCAGTGCCCGGTTAGCATCGTCATTCTCCAGGAAGGGAATCATGGCCGTCGCCACAGAGAACACCATCCTGGGCGAGACGTCCATCAGATCAATTTTCCGTTTCTCAAATCGGGAGGTCTCCTCCCGAAATCTGCCGGACACGTTGTTATTGATGAAGTGGCCTTCCTCATCCAGAGGCTCGTTGGCCTGGGCCACCACGTACTTATCTTCCTCATCCGCCGCCAGATAGACCACTTCGTCCGTGACCCGGGGATTCTTGGGATCGGATTTGTCCACCTTCCGGTATGGCGCTTCGATGAAGCCATATTCATTGATCCTGGCAAAAGAAGCCAGGGAATTGATCAGGCCGATGTTGGGACCTTCCGGTGTCTCAATGGGACACATTCTGCCGTAATGAGAGTAATGCACATCCCGGACCTCGAATCCTGCCCGCTCTCTGGAGAGTCCGCCGGGTCCCAGCGCGGAGAGACGCCGCTTGTGGGTCAATTCACTTAAGGGATTATTCTGGTCCATGAACTGGGACAACTGGGAACTGCCGAAAAATTCCTTTACCGCAGCGGTCACCGGCTTGATATTGATCAGAGACTGGGGGGAAATGCCCTCGATGTCCTGGGTCGTCATGCGTTCCCGCACCACCCGCTCCATCCGGGAGAGGCCGATCCGGTATTGATTCTGCAGCAATTCTCCCACAGAACGGATCCGGCGATTCCCCAGATGATCGATGTCATCTTTATTTCCAATGCCGTATTCCAGATGCATATTGTAATTGATCGAGGCAAAAATGTCATCGATGGTGATATGTCTGGGAATCAGATTGCTGACATTCCGGCGAATCGCGGTGAGCAGATCCTCCCGCTCCGGATTCTCCTCCATCAGCTGTACCAGCACCGGATAGTAGACCTCCTCCGTGATGCCCACGGATTTCTTATCCACATCGACATAGCGATTCAAATCCACCATCTGATTGGAGAGAACCTTGACGATCCGATCCTCTACCGCCAGTAGCACGGCCTCCACGCCGGAGTACTGGATATCATCGGCCAATGTCTCCGTCACCACAGTCCCCTGATCCGCGATCACCTCGCCGGTGGAGGGACTGATCACGTCCTCCGCCAGCGTAAATCCCACGATCCGATTGCGGAACGCTAGCTTCTTATTAAATTTATACCGGCCCACCTTGGCCAGATCGTATCTCCTGGGATCGAAGAACCTCCCGTGCAGCAGATTTTCCGCACTGTCCACGGACAAAGGCTCGCCGGGACGCAGCTTCTTATACAGCTCCAGCAGTCCGTCCTGGTAATTCTTGGACGGATCCTTCTCCATGCTGGCATAGAGCTTGGGCTCCTCCCCGAATTTCTCGATGATCTCATCGTCGGTGCCGATCCCCAGTGCCCGCAGCAGTACTGTGACAGGCACTTTCCGATTCCGGTCCACCCGCACGGAAAAGACATCGTTGGAATCGGTCTCATACTCCAGCCAGGCACCCCGATTGGGAATCACCGTGCAGGAATAGAGAGTCTTCCCCAATTTATCATGGGCGATGCCGTAGTAAATCCCCGGGGAGCGCACCAGCTGGCTGACGATGACCCGCTCCGCCCCATTGATGATAAAGGTACCCGTCTTGGTCATCAGAGGCAAATCACCCATAAAGATATCATGCTCGCTGATCTCTTCTGTCTCCTTGTTGTGGAGACGCACTTTCACCTTCAAAGGGGCAGCATAGGTGGCATCCCGCTCTTTGCATTCCTCAATACTGTATTTGGTATCGTCTTCGCAGAGCTTAAAACCGACAAATTCCAGACTCAAATGTCCGTTATAGTCCTCAATCGGTGAGATGTCCCGAAATACCTCGTCCAGTCCCTCCTCCAGAAAATTGCGGTATGACGATGTCTGCACCTCCAGCAGATTGGGCATCTCCAGCACTTCTTTCCTGCGGGAATAGCTCATCCGATAGTTATTCCCTGCCTTGACGGGACGTAATCTGTTTTTCTCCATCATGCCTGCTTCACCCCTTGCAAAAAATCCCGCGCTGTCCTCCTAGAAAATGCATCCTCTCTTGATTCCTGTCATGAAAATCAGCGCATTTTTAAAGCTTTTCGAAAAATAAGTTGCATTATATCCGAAATATGATATTATGATGCAAATGTCGCCGCGTCGTCTCCTCGATCAGAAAGGAGACGAGACCCGGTCGAACTTGCCAGAGCGCAGACGCGAAGGCGCAAGAAGCACTGACTTCTAACGTCGGTACCAGAAATATCAAATACTGATTCCCAGACATCAGCACCAGCAATTGCTCCGCTCTTCTCTCCCTTTTTCTACAAGGGAGGATCCTTTCCTTTCGTTCAAATTGGGGAATGTTGAAAGATGTTCGCTCTGTGAGAATGTCCTTTCTATATCTGACAAAAAGTGAGGCCCCATTTCCTATCAAATAGGGATTCTGTATCGACACTTTCGCATGCAAAAGAAGATATTTTTCGAAAAACAGCCTATTACACCAAAATAGTGCATTCTTTATAATATCACGCCGTATTTTCCCTGTCAAGAAATTTTATAGCCCGTTTTATTTGTGTTTTCTTTGTTTTTTCAGTGGTCTTTATTTTTAGATCCATACTATAAAGTGAAAATATGATTAATTATGTTGAGACCTTTGTTTTTAAAAAACTAATATGGATTTATTCTTTACAAATCATTGTCTGACAAAAAGGTATGGGATTTATCTTAAATAATAGAAATGAAAACACTTCACAAAAAGGAGGCATCACCAATGGAACTGCAAAAGAAGAAACTCCCCCTGGGAGTGAAAGATTTCGGGGAACTTCGCAAGGGCGATTACTATTATGTTGACAGGACCGGAATGATCAAGGAGCTGCTCTATCACCTGGCTGCGGTGACCCTTTTCACCCGTCCGGCGAAGTTCGGAAAGTCCCTGAATCTGAGCATGCTGGAGCACTTTCTCTCTTTAGAGGGAGACAAACATATTTTTGACGGTCTGGAAATCTCAAGGGAGACTGAACTGTGTGAGAAGCACATGGGGAAATATCCTGTCATCTCCCTCTCTTTTCGGGAAATCACCGGTGATAATTATGATACCGCCTTGCGGAACCTATCAGATCTCATCGTGAAAACGGCTAAGAAGTATCAATTTCTCCTGGACAGTGAACGGCTCAATGAATTTGACAAAGAGAACTATCGAGAACTCCTGAACAATTCTTTTGATACAGTGACGCTGGGTTTCAGTCTGAAAGATCTCACGGAGCTTCTGGAAAAGCACTACGGAAAAAAGGTTATCGTATTGATTGATGATTACGATGCCCCCTTAGCATGCGCTTACGCAAAAGAGTACTATCTCCGCATGTCTTCTCTGATTTACAATATGCTAGGGACTGCCTTGAAAACGAACTTCAGTCTAGAATTTGCGGTCATGACTGGATATCTGAACCCCAAATACACTGGACTGAATCATGTCCTGAGAAATACCATGACAGACTGGATGTACGATCAGTGTTTCGGCTTCACAGACGAGGAAGTACAAGGAATTCTGGCATATTATGATCTGGCGGAGCATCGCGGAGAATTCAAAAAATGGTACGAGGGCTATCAATTTGGCAGGTCAAAGGTATCCAGTCCGTTGGATATCATAAATCAGTGTGATGTGCTCCTCAAAGATCCAACTGCTGCGCCGAAAAGTCATTGGATCGACTCCAGTGAGAATATCCCGCTGAAGTGTATGATTGAAAAAGCGGGCAGATACTATTCAGTCAAAGAAGACGTTGAAAGATTGATGGCTGGAGAATCCATCAAAAAACGTATCGACGAATATATTACCTACCCTGAAATATTTCATGGCATGGATACACTCTGGAGCCTCCTCTATCTGACAGGTTACGTGACCTCTTCTCGCAAGGAAGATACCTACGGGTATCGGACCTTGTCTATTCCCAATCGAGAAGTTCGGGAGGCATTTGTGGAACAAAGTCGAATCGTCAATGGCATCGCACCTGCTGCTTCCCCGCAAGGAGCCAGCAACTCAAAAGGTCCCCGTCCGGCAGCAAAAATGTGATTTCTCTTTAAAGCCTCTTGCACCCGTCCCCCTTTCGCAATAAAATAAGGGGAGTGCGGAAGAGCCGCTTTTGGCTTCTCATATAACTTTGTTATAAAGCTTTGCATAAAAGGGGGAATTATTCATGGAAGAGGCGGAAATCGTCTACCGGTATGGAGGAAATGCTTATCTGAATCTGACCAACCGCTGCCCGTGCAGGTGCAATTTTTGTATTCGCAACACCTCCAAAGGACTCGGAGAGGGGTATCATCTCTGGTTTCAAAGGGAGCCTGCCTGGGAGGAAGTCAAGGCAGCCATTGACGCGTTTTCCTTTGATGGATGCCATGAAATCGTATTCTGCGGCTACGGCGAGCCTGTCATGGCACTGCCTGTCCTGCTGCAGGCGAGCGCTTACCTGCGGGAAAAAGTGGACCTGCCGCAGCGAATCAATACCAATGGACTCGGGGATCTGATCTGGGGCCGCCCGGTGGCGAAGGAACTCGCTGAGGCGCTGGACATCATCTCCGTCAGTCTTAATATGCCGGACGCGGATTCCTATGTGGAAGTCGTCCACCCTTCCTTCGGGAAACCCGCTTTTCAGGCCATGCTGGATTTCGCGCAGGATTGTAAAAAATATGGGGCCGATGTAATGTTCACCGTTGTGGACACCATCGGGGAAGAAGCGGTTGAAAAGTGCCGGGTTCTGGCTGATTCGATGGGGATCCCGCTTCGGGTCAGGACATTCACAGGGGAGTGAGCGGCGCATCCACGAAGAAGTCGAAAGAACGATTCCCTGTGCTTCCCGCCAGTCTCTTTTCAAGGATAGTGTTCCGTCAAAGAAGATTTCGTCAAAATGCACAGAGAAGGTGCCGTCAATATGTGCAAAGAAGGTTTCGTCAAAATCTAAAAAAGAGCCGGGGCATTCGCTGCCTCGGCTTTCTTCCTATTGCTTAAGGCTACCTTTTTGTAACCTTATTTTACACACGTGCTTACCTCAACACATGTGCTTACTTCAAAGTCACCTTCGCGCCTTCCGCCTCGATCTTTGCTTTCAGCTGCTCGGCCTCTTCCTTGCTGACTTCTTCCTTCACCATCTTGGGAGCGCCGTCCACCAGATCCTTGGCTTCCTTCAGGCCCAGGCCGGTGATCTCACGCACCACTTTGATGACTTTCACCTTGTTGGGTCCGATCTCGGTCAGCTCCACGTTGAATTCTGTCTTCTCTTCCTCAACAGGAGCAGCGCCCGCGCCAGGGGCGGCAACCACAACACCGGCAGCGGCAGAAACGCCGAATTCCTCTTCACAGGCCTTTACCAGGTCATTTAATTCCAAAACGGTCATTCCCTTAATGGCATCAATAAATTCTTGATTCGTCATGATAAAAATCCTCCATTCTTTTCGTCACGCAGCCCTCATGCTGCTTCTTCCATCTTCTCCGCGATCTGCTGGAGCACCCGTGCCAGATTCGCGATCGGCGACTGCAAACTGCCCAGCAGTCTGGAAATCAATTCCTCTCTGGATGGGATCGCGGACAATGCCTTCACGCCATCCGCGTCATAATACTTTCCCTCGACCACGGCTGATTTAAACTCCAGATTCGGCATATCCTTGGCCATCTTCGCCAGGATTCTCGCCGGAGCGGTGGCATCGTCCGTGCCAAAGGCAATCGCGGTGGGTCCCTCCAGATCTTTGTCGAGTTGCGCGTAATCCGTCCCGTCAAAAGCAAAGCGCAGCATTGTATTCTTATATACTTTGTAGACAATGCCCGCCTCCCGAAGGGCTTTGCGCAGCCTGGTATCTTCGTCCACGGTCAGTCCCCGGTAATCCACCAGGACTGCCGCGCTGGCACCCGATACGTGGCTCTTGATCTCCTCGACAATCGGCTGTTTCAATTCAACCTTTGCCATGTTTTCCTCCATTCTGGAGCATCTTCTGCTCCTATTCTCGCCTCCTGAATCAGCGAAAAGCTCTGCCGAATGAATGGTTGATTCAAAAGGAAAAAGAATCGGCTACCCTCACGCCGGATAGTCATCCCCTCCTATCTTCAGAGAAGGGCCTCCCAGCGTAGCTGAATCCTCAATCCCTTTTATGTGAATCTCTAATCCCCCTTAAGTGGAAAAAATCCCGTCCGAAGGCGGGCGGGATCAATCTCCTGACAGGAATCAATTCTCTCCTCGGCAGGCGGGAAACCCTCTTACGCCCAACGGCACCTGCTGTCTTCGGCAGTATATGTGACTCATTCAAAATGAATGATAGGTGTGGACATCAAAACCTGATGCCCTGCTACAATATTGGGCACCGAAAAATATCTCTTCTCCCGGGTCCCAAGCGCTGCAAAGTCACACAGCATCCTATGCGTCGCGAAAATGACTCTGTAACGCTTCCCTATGTTATTCCCTACCCTCCAGTCTGTCAACCTTGAAATCAAGTGTCAAAGCCCATCTGAAAAGTAAGGGGATTCCATGGTCAAATCTTCGCGGTATTCACCTTGACACCAGGCCCCATGGTGGAAGCCAGCGTCACACTGCGCAGATACTGTCCTTTCGCTGCTACCGGTCTCGCCTTGATGATGGCATCCATCAGGGTCTGGAAATTCTCTTTCAGCTTCTCATCGTCAAAAGAAGCCTTTCCCACCGGAACATGAATGATAATGGTCTTGTCCAGACGGTATTCAATCTTACCGGCTTTGATATCGTGAACTGCCTTGGTCACGTCCATGGTAACGGTGCCGGCCTTGGGATTGGGCATCAGACCCTTTGGCCCCAGGACACGTCCCAGACGGCCGACCATACCCATCATATCGGGAGTGGCGACCACCACGTCAAAATCAAACCAATTCTCCTTCTGGATCTTCTGAATCAGCTCGTCTCCGCCAAAATAATCCGCTCCAGCCGCCTCGGCCTCGTTCAGCTTGTCACCTTTGGCAAATACCAGCACCCGCACTGTCTTGCCGGTCCCGTGAGGCAGAACCACAGCGCCGCGGACCTGCTGATCGGCATGCCGGCCATCCACACCCAGACGGATGTGCGCTTCTATGGTCTCATCAAATTTGGCTACCGCGGTCTGCTTCACCAATTTGATGGCTTCGTCTGTATCATAGGCCACCGTCTTGTCAAATGTCTTGGCAGCCTCGGCATATTTCTTTCCTCTCTTCATCTGTATCCCTCCTGGTGGTATTATCGGGAGCCGCAAACCGCGTACCCTCCCACAACGAACGTCCTGCGAAAACGGGTCTTTTGCGTGAATGTCCTGACAGAAACGTATCGGTTCTATGAACAGCCCGCTTTCCAAAAAGCGAACATATTTTTCAATCTCAGTCTTCCACCGTAATCCCCATGCTGCGTGCCGTCCCGGCAATCATGCTCATGGCGGCTTCCACGGAACCGGCATTCAAATCCGGCATCTTCAGCTCGGCGATTCTCCGGATCTCATCCTTGGAAATAGAGGCAACCTTGGTTCTATTGGGTGTCCCGGAACCGGATTCAATATTGCACGCTTTCTTCAAAAGAACGGCTGCAGGCGGTGTCTTCGTAATGAAACTGAAGCTGCGGTCCTGATACACCGTGATCACAACAGGAATGATCATGCCCTCTTCTTTCGCGGTACGCGCATTGAATTCCTTGGTAAACTGTACAATATTAACGCCGTGCTGTCCGAGTGCCGGCCCAACCGGCGGAGCGGGCGTTGCCTTGCCTGCGGGAATCTGTAACTTGATATACCCTGTAACTTTCTTTGCCATGCTAAGTACTACCTCCTTTGTGGTATTCGCGGGAATGTCCCTCCCACCATCCGGCTGTCTCGTGTGCCGGATGATCTACATTTTTCTGACCTCAGCATATTCCAGCTCCACCGGCGTCTCCCGGCCGAACATGTCTATGTTGATCGTAATGCTGTGCCGCATGTCATCCACGGCTTTCACCGTGCCAACCGTGTCCTCCCAGACGCCGGATACCACCACTACGGTATCGCCCACGCTGTAAGGTGCGTCCTTCCTGCCCTTCTTCAATCCCACACTGATGAGCTCTTCCTCGGTCAGCGGCACCGGCTTGGATCCCGGACCGACAAAGCCTGTCACACCCCGGGTATTGCGCACCACATACCAGGTGTCCTCATTGAGCTCCATATGAATCAGTACGTAGGCAGGAAATAATTTCTTCAGGACCGGTTCTTCCTTTCCTTCCTCGTAGACTTCCTCCATCGGTATGGACACTTCCAGAATCTGGTCCTGCAGATTCCGGTTCTCAATGGTCTTCTCGATATTCGCCTTTACCTTATTCTCATATCCGGAATAAGTATGCACCACATACCAACTTACCTCTGCCATACTCTTCCTCTCTTCGGCTGTCTAAAAGTCGCCAGAACGCGTCAAAGTCCGATGATAAAATTCAGACCGTATTCCAAAATTGTATCAATGATCGTAATGAGTACGCCCAATACAACCGAAATCACGATGACTGCCGCCGACTCTTTCACCACTGTATCGCGAGAAGGCCACGAAATCTTCTTAAACTCCGACTTCACTCCTTTAAAAAAGCCGCGCTTCTTCTTGGGGGTCTGCGATTTTTTCTCCTTCGCAGTAGTCGTGGTATCGTCTGCCATAATATCCCTTCCTTCCCCACAGAGGGTTTATCTGGTCTCTCTGTGCAGTGTATGAGTCCTGCAGAATTTACAATATTTCTTTGTCTCCAGTCTCTCCGGGTGGTTCTTCTTTTCTTTGGTCATGTTGTAATTGCGCCGCTTGCATTCTGTACATGCCAATGTGATTCTTACACGCATTTTAACACCTCCGTCCTCTTCCTGTTTTTGGGCATAAAAAAAAGACCCTTTTTCACGCCATTCCAATATAGCACGGTGTTTTTGCCTTGTCAACGGAAATTTCCGGTGCCGTCAAAAGGCCTTTCCCCCTTTTTCCCCTCCCCCTCACGCACAAAAACATGGTGCAGGGCGGCACTGGGGAATCGACACCTTTCGTCTACAAAAACATGGTGCAGGGCGACACTTGCGGGATTGACACCTTCCGTCTAAGCGTGAAAGAGAGACAGCTTCCTGTGCTGCCTCTCATTCTTGATTTTTATAATATTTCTTCTTGTTCTACACTGTATCTTTTCGATTTACAGTTTTTCTTCTCATTCTACACTGTATCTTCTCGATTTACAGTTTTTATCTTCTCGGATATCGCGGTCTGTGTCTGGCCGCCCGTCTCCTGCTCCTCGTCAGGGAAACGTTGACTGCGATAATGCCAATCGCGGAGACCGCCATCAATCCCATCCAGAAACCAGGATGGCTCTCATAGCCTGTCCCTGGAGTATGGGGGATGTCTGGATTGTCTGGAATATTTGGAATATCCGGGATGTCGGGTTCATCGGGTTCATCCGGACCATCGGGACGTGTTGTCGGTTCCTCGTCGTCCTTCTTATCATTGTAGAAGTCTGCTCTCGCCTCTCCGTCTTCCGGAATGGTGCCCGTCTCGCCGGTATAGGTGGTGGTGTATCCGTCCTGATCGGCCTCCAAGTCGGTGACAGTATAAGTGACGCCTGGCGGCAGATCCCACGCGGATTTGCTCTCTCTGTGCTTTAAGGTGAATTCCGCTACACCATCAGTGAAGGTCATGTCGCCGTAAGTCCCGTTGACGGATTTATCGCTGAGTTCCACCCGGAAGTGCCACTCCTGATTCACATCTCCCGCATTGCCGGTAACCGCCTTGGTCACGTGGAGACCACCCTTGATCCTCTTATTGGTAACGTGAGCGTGGGCAGTACCAGTCTCCGGAATGGTACCGGTCTCCCCGGTATAAGTGGTGGTGTACCCATCCTGATCTGCTTCCAACTCGGTGACAGTGTAGGTGATGCCTGGCGGCAGATCCCACGCGGATTTGGTCTCGCCGTCCTTTAAGGTAAACTCTGCTACACCGTTGGTGAAGGTCAGGTTGCCATAGGTGCCGTTGATGGACGTGTCACTGAGTTCCACCCGGAAATGCCAGTCTCTGTCCTTCTCGTCCACTTCGCCGATGACGGTTTTGGTGACGGTGAGATTTCCCGTATCCTCATCGGGCGGAGGCGGCGGATTGTCTGGTTTGTCGTTGACAAATTCCACCTCCACGATCTCGTTCTCAGAAATCGTACCCGATGCGCTATCAGGGGTGGTTATATAACCGTCCTCATTGGCT
>CAZROZ010000024.1:0-7894 GCA_964601745.1 uncultured Lachnospiraceae bacterium
CAGCGGGGGAAGCTGATCCCCATCGACGATGCCTGTCCGGTCCCGCTCCTCACGCAAGTATTCATCCTGAATCATCAGAAATTCTGAACTGACCGGGCGAGGCGGACGCACATTCATCAAACCGCGCAGCAAATCTTTTTGTCCCTGTTCGTCCTTGGGGATCACAATTTGCCTGTAGCAGTCTTCCTCTTTCATCAGTTCTCTGATCAAAAATTCACGCGCTTCCTCATGGGTCATGTTTTCAACTCCCTTTATCACTGCAGATGGTGTCTCATCCAGAAATAGTGGAATCTTTTACGACAGGTTCCTCTTTGCACCAGGATTTTCCCGCAGCGCCAGGATTTCCCGTAGCACCCGGATTTCCCGCAGCATGGTTTTCCCGTAGCACTTCGGTTTTTTCTCAGCACTATGGCTTTTTCCGCATCAGTATGGCATTTTCCGCATGAAAAGTCAAAGGGAGGACGATTTTCCAGGCATAAGTAACCCCGGCTTTTTCCGTACAGGTCAGATCCGGATTTTTCTAACACAGGCCCGTTTCCACTGTTGCCTTTTTCCGTTTCCTGTCTTTACGGAATTGCCGTCTTTCATGTATAATAAATCAACCATTGGGGCCGGGCTGAAGGCAGCCCAGGAGGGGAAGAGGAGGAAGACAGAGAGTACATTTCTGTCCGCATCCACTGAAATCAAATCAGTTTTTATCGTCAGAGAAGGAACAGGAGGACGAAAATGACCAACGAGGAATGCAGAAAAAAAGCGCAGGCACTGCTCTGTGATATGAGTGTGGATGAGAAAGTGGCCCAGATCGCGGGGATCATGTACATGGAAGGTCTGTATGACCGGATGCTGCCTTTTTTGAAGAACGGCATCGGAGAAGTCAGCTGCCTGTGCACCAGAGAGATGCGAACCATTGAGGAAGTGGCGACCTGGCAGCGGCGCGTTCAGACGGATATTATGGAGCGCAGTCCCCATCATATCCCGGCGATTTTTCACATGGAGGGGTTGTGTGGCTCCTTTACCCAGGGGAGTACCTCCATTCCTTCCGGTGTCAGCAGGGGGTCTTCCTTTGACGTGGAGCTGGAGGAGCAGCTGGGGGAAATGGTGGCGAGACAGGAATTGGCTTGCGGTATCACCCACATTCTGGCGCCAGTCCTGGATGTCGCCCGGGATCCGAGAATGGGCCGCTGCGGCGAGAGTTATGGAGAGGATCCCAGCGCAGTCAGTGCCATGGGAACGGCCTTTGCCAAGGGAATTCAAAAGGCGGAGACGGCAGGAAAGAGAGCGGACGCGGTGGCGAAGCACTTTTACGGGTTTCATGCCGCTTCCGGTGGAATTCACGGTGCCAATGCGGATCTGTGCGACCGGGACATGCTGCAGACTTTCGGCAAGCCGTTTCAGGCAGCGATTGCCGAGGCAGATTTAAAAGGGGTCATGCCCTGCTACTGCACTGTCAACGGGGAACCATTCTCTTTGTCCCACTACTTTTTGACGGAGATCCTGCGGGACGAGATGGGTTTTGACGGCTGTGTCTTCTCCGATTACGGCGGAATCAGCAATGCGTTTGAATTTGATCATGTGGGAGAAAGCGCGACAGAGGCCGGTTTTATGGCGTTAAAGGCAGGGATGGACATTGAATTGCCCATGCCCCAGTGCTACAACGGTGCGGATTTTGCCCAGAGTTTTAAGGATGGAACGATGGACATGGCACTGCTGGATCGTGCCTGCCTGCGGGTACTGACGGCAAAATTCCGCATGGGACTTTTTGACGATCCCTTCGCGATGGATTATGAGAAGATACAAGAAATTTATGATGAACCGGAGAATCAGGAGCTGACATTGCAGTCGGCGAGAGAATCCCTGGTCCTGCTGAAAAATGAGGGCGTTCTGCCGCTGGCCGCCAAAGGGAAAAAGATTGCGGTGATTGGCTGTCACGCCAATAATGCCCGGTATTTCTTCGGTGGTTATACTCACATGGATATGGCAACCGCCCAATTGGCTGCCACCAATTCCATGGCCGGTGTCGGTCAGTCGGACAAGAAAGATCGACCGGAGAATATTCTGCTTCCCGGCTGTCAGGTACAGGATGATGAGCAGGCAGGATTTGACGCAGTGCTGAAACTACAGAAGCCAAACTGCCGCAATCTGGTGGAAGAATTGACGGTGCGGCTGCCGGATGCCGAGATAGAGTATGCCTATGGGTATCCCAAATACGGAAACGATACCTCTCACTTTGAGGAGGCATTATCCATCGCCAGGGACGCGGATCTGGTGCTGCTGACACTGGGCGGAAAATGGGGCAGCGGTTCAATCTGCACCATGGGAGAGGGCATTGATACCATGGATATCGGCTTGCCCGCCTGTCAGGAGGCATTTCTGGCGGAAGTCTCCAAGCTGGGGAAGCCTTTGGTGGGGTTACATTTTTCCGGGAGACCCATTTCCAGTGACATCGCTGATGAGAAGCTGGATGCCATTCTGGAATGCTGGTGCCCGTCGGAAGCCGGAGCCGAGGCGATCGTAGATGTGCTTTTGGGAAAGGTGAATCCCAGCGGCAAGCTCCCCGTCAGCGTGGCACGCAGCGCGGGACAGATTCCGGTTTATTACAATCAGCTGTTTGGTTCCGGGACTACCCAGGCCAGGAGCATCGGGTTCACCAATTACGTGGACGGTTCTCATGCGCCCAGGTATTCTTTCGGGCACGGATTGAGTTACACCCAGTTTTCCTATTCGAATCTGAAAATAGTGCGGGAGGAGGTCACACCGGATGAGACTGTGGTGATTTCCGCGGAAATTGAAAATACCGGGGATACAGCCGGGACGGAGATCGCCTATTTGTTCCTGCAGGATGACCATGCCTCTATGGTGCGGGCAAATATGGAATTGTACGGATTTGCCAGAGTTTCACTGAAACCTGGTGAGAAAAAGACCGTGCGCTTTTGCGTCGATCCCAGCCAGACCGCTTTCCTGACAGCAAAGCGGGAACATGAGTGGAAGATTGAAAAGGGAAGCTTCACCGTGATGGTAGGGGCAGCGGCGGATGACATCCGTCTGCGGGGTTCCTTCGCGGTGAAGGAAGACAAAATCATTGTGGGAAGAGAGAGAAAGTTCTATTCTATCGGGACAGTCGCTTTGGAAAAAGTGTTGTGAGTTTCGGCGAACTGCGGCGCAGGAAGGGAATGCAAAGAGTTCCCTCCCCCGAACTGCGGAATCAGGAATCACTATTTGCTCCTCTCACCGGGAGAATCCTGACGCGGACTTTTGATGTTCTTGCATTCTTTCCGCCAGGCGAGGGGAGATACGCCGGTGACTCTCTTGAATTGTTTTGAAAAATAAGACTGGGAATGAAAATGGAGGAAATCACTGATCTCCTGAACCGTTTGGCTCGTGGAGATCAGCAGATCCTTCGCCCGGTCAATTTTTTTCCGGGTGAGATATTCCTGGATGGTCATGCCAACTTCTGTGTGAAAGATCCTGGAAATGTAGTATTTGTCATATCCGAGTTCCTTTGCCAGGTCATCCAGGCAGAAATCAGCCAGGAGGTGCTTGTCCAGATAGGTACAGGCAAGGCGGGTCATAGCGGAATAATTTTGATGCAGGATTTTTTGCACTTCCTCTGTGTAGATTCTAGTGGCCTCCCCGGCGATCTTCGCCACCTCTGAGACGGAAGAGGCAAGCTCAATCTGCTGAATGAGGGAGTCACTCAGAGTGAAGGATGCCTCAAAATCCATACCTCCTTCCACCGCCGCTCGGGAGACGAGCGCGATCAGAACGATGATCAGATCCTGCGACTGCCGGAGCGGATTATCCGGCGCCAGCATGCCGGGGGTAACGCCGGAGGAAATAGAAGGTATTCTCTCAGAGAAGATCCCTTCCCGCACGTTGCGGAGCATTTGCAGTTCGTAGAATTGGGTTCCGTGAGAATCCGGAATGTTTCGAATTCGCTTGTCCTCTACGATTGCCTTTTTGGCGCTGGTCTGTCCCAGCAGGATCTGGATCGATGCCTTCTTTCCGTAGATGAGGTAGTGCAGGATTTCTCCGTATGCCGCGAACTGGTTGAGGGCGATTACGGGAATGTCCCGCACCATCTTCAGGAAGGAGATCTTGGAGGAGACCGTCATAGTCTGGAATTCCGCCGTCTTTTGGAATGTCCTGTTGGTAAAGCTGGATTCCATGGTAGGACCCAGGAGGAGAAAGGATTGCTTTCCCACCAGCGGCAGGACGACCCAGTTTAAATGGAGGGAGTCTTTGATCAAGAGCGGCCTGGAGTCTGTCGCTTCCAGCACCTTAGTCAGATCGATACCGCAGTTTAACAGGAAAAAATTGCGCATGGGAGAAGCCCATTCGGACTGAGCTTCCACGAGTTCCAGCCTTTCATCAAAGAGAAAGAGAGAAATTCCTGCCACCTCATGAAAAAGGCTGATAGAGAAACGGATTCGATCTTCCATTGTACTGGGCTCTCCTTGTTCGTAGTTTTTCTTTTCCGCCCGGGTGCGGCGGATTCTCCGCATAGATAGGGGATAGTATACCACGATTACGAAAAATTACAAAAATTTTCTAAAAATTACAAAAATGCGAATGCTCTCTTTGTTATAGTAAAGGCAGAAAAAGCGGAAAGAAAGGAGCCAAAAATGAGCCGAGTCTACTGCAATCCCTTGGATTTAAACTATCGCTATCAACATGTGAAAGAAGGCGGACCTTCCCGGGGATTTCGGGAAGGGGCAGATCCCACACTGGTCTTGTTTCATGGGATTTATTATCTTTTTGTCTCTATGTCGGCGGGATTCTGGTACAGCGAGGATCTGCTGGACTGGAATTTTCAAGCGGCGCCGGATCTGCTGATCTATGATTATGCGCCGGATGTGCGGCAGATCGGGGAGTATCTTTATTTCTCCGCTAGCCGCCGGGGTGTCAACTGTCCGATTCTTCGGACGAAAGATCCGCTGCGGGAAAAGTTTGAGGAAGTCTCTTGTTCCTTTGATTTCTGGGATCCGGACCTCTTTGTGGACGACGATGGGAGAGTGTATTTCTACTGGGGATGTACCAACACCGATCCCATCTGGGGCGTGGAGATGGACCCGGTGACCATGACGCCGTTGGGGGAGAAAAGGGCACTGATCTTCGATCGGGAGACCGAATTGGGATATGAGCGCTTTGGAGAGAACGGGACTTTAAACGAGAGAGAAAACAGCGTTGCCTATCAGCACTTGAAACAATTTTTTAACCCGACCACTCAGAAGCTGGAACTGCCTCCGGAAATGGCACAGGCTTCCGCCTATTCGGAGGAGGCACTGACAAAGATGTTCCTCTCTATCGGTCGTCCCTACATGGAAGGCGCTTTCATGACCAAGCATGCAGGGAAGTATTACCTGCAGTATGCCTGTCCCGGCACGGAGTACAATACTTATTGCGACGGAGTTTATGTCAGCGATGCGCCGCTAGGACCCTTTACCCTGCAAAAAAGTAATCCGTTTTCTTCCAATCCCGGCGGTTTTATCGCTGCGGCAGGCCACGGAAGCACGATTCAGGACAAAAGCGGGAACTGGTGGCATGCCGCCACGATGCGCATCAGCGTCAATCACAATTTTGAGCGGCGGATCGGTCTCTTCCCGGCTGGATTTGATGAGGATGGAATCCTCTTTTGCAATCAGAATTTTGCGGATTATCCCCATCGCCTTCCGGAGGGCGCCTTCGATCCGGCTGCCTGGGAACCGGAATGGATGCTCTTGAGTTACAAGAAACCGGTAGTCGCGTCCTCGACGGCGGTGGGATCCGATCCCGCCCTTGCCGTGAATGAGGACATTCGCAGTTGGTGGAGTGCGGCAGAAGCAGGAGAAGGCCAGTGGATCTGTGTGGATTTGGGCAGGACGAGCGATGTCCGGGCAATTCAGGTCAATCTGGCAGATGAGGACGTAGAGGTTGATTTCCCACCGGAAAGCTACGGAGACGAGCGACATACCAGACATATTGATCTGGAACCGCAGATTTCCCATTACACACTGGAAATCAGTGAGAACGGGACAGACTGGACGAGCCTTGAGAGAGTGGAGCGAGAGTGTTCCAATGGATTTTACGTCTATGAGAACGGCTTTTTGGCTCGCTATGTGCGTCTCACAGGCGGTGCGCTGCCCTATGACCAGCCATTGCGGGTCAGCGGACTGCGGATCTTTGGCATTGGGGATGGCGCGAAGCCCGCAGCTGCCAAGGCGGCAGCGAAAAGGCTGGGGGACCTGGATGCCGTGGTGACTTGGGAGAGGATCCCGGATGCTCAGGGCTGTAATGTCCGCTATGGCATTGCTCCGGACAAACTCTATCTTAGCTGGCTGGTCTACGATGCCGATCAGGTGCGGCTCTCCACTCTCATGAAAGACACAGTTTATTATGCGCGGGTGGACAGCTTCAATGAGAACGGTGTCACAGAGGGAGAGGTCATCCGGATACAGGAGTCTGACTGAAAGCAAGCCGTCAAATGGAGAGAACAAAAAGACTGACTGAGAGCAAGCCGTTAAATGGAGAGAACAAAAAGACTGACTGAAAGCAAGCTGTCAAATGGAGAGAAAAAAAGGTTGATTGAAAGCGATCAGGCAATGGAAAGAACGAAATAACAAAACCAAGGGAAACATGCACAGAAAGGAGAAGGAGGAATGATGGCAGTAAAATATCGCGTTGACGGGACAAAAGAGGGGCGAAGCTTTCCGCATTACTGGGAGCTTTGCGTGGGCAGCTGCCACGCGGCGACCTTGCTGCGGGAGGATGTGAGACAGCAGATCCGCAAGGCACATGAGGAGATCGGATTTCAGTATATTCGTTTTCACGGTCTGCTAGATGACGATATGAGTGTGGTGATCCCATCCATGATGCCGTTTGACCCGCCGCAGATTTCATTTTTCAATATTGACTCTATCTTTGATTTCCTGCTGGAGACAGGGATGAAGCCTTTTGTGGAGCTGAGTTTTATGCCGGAAGCATTTGCCAGCGGTACGTATACCCTCTTTCACTACAAGGCCAACGCCACCATGCCCAAGGAGGATCAGGCGTGGAGTTCCCTGATCCGGCAGCTGACGGCGCACCTGATTGACCGCTATGGCCTTGCGGAAGTGCAGAGCTGGTTTTTTGAGATTTGGAATGAACCCAATCTCCGGTTCTTCTTTGACGGGACCATGGAAGATTATTTCCATCTGTATGAAATCACCGCCAGAGCCATCAAGGAAGTAGAGCCGACCTTGAAGGTGGGAGGGCCATCCACTTCCAATAATATGTGGATTCCGGAGCTGAAAGAGTTCTGTCAGAAAAATCATGTTCCGCTGGATTTCATTTCCACCCATCACTATCCCAGCGACGATCCCCTCTCCCGGGCAGGAATGAACGGAGCAGGTTTCAAGGGACAAGGCATGGACGAGGACGCGATGGAGCAGATGATGACACTGGGTGAGGAGAAAGCGAGAGAAATGATGACCCGGATGTTCCACAGAGAAAATAAAAATCCCCGGGATGTTTTGTACCAGATGACGAAAAAGGCAAAGGAGGAGGCCGGGGATCTGCCTCTGTACTATACGGAGTGGAACGCGGGTCACTACGATACCAGCTACGCGGCCGCCGGCGTGGTCCAGACACTTTCCTATAACGAGGGAATGGTGGAGGGATATTCCTACTGGTGCATTTCCGATATTTTCGAGGAGCAGGGCCTGCACGGACTCCCTTATAACAATGAGTTTGGTCTGGTCAATGTGTATGGCATTCCGAAGCCCGCCTATCGTCTTTTTGTGGAACTGAGCCGGGCAGGCGCCAAACGCCTGGAGGTGGAGGGCGAGCCCCACCGGACCGCGGAGGTGATGGCACTGGACGGGGACGATGCCCTGATGATTTTTGCCTATAACCATGATATTGAGGTGCGGGACATCAA
>CAZROZ010000024.1:7904-13027 GCA_964601745.1 uncultured Lachnospiraceae bacterium
AGACCGAGGAAATGGAGATCACGGTGCACGGTTGCTATCGGCGGGCGCAGGTGGCAGTCATTGATTCGAAGCACTGCAATCCTTGTGGATGCTGGGAGAGTCAAGGAAAGCCCGCGTATCCCGATAAGAAGCAGCTGGCTGAGATCCAAAAGGCGTCGGAACTCGTCTATGAAGAAGCCCCATTAAAAGAGGGCGAGGATCAAATCTTTGCTTTTTCCGCAGAGGCGGAGAGCGTGACAATCTTGCGCTTGGAAAAATAGAGCTTTTAGAATCTGCACTGGGACGGAAGGATTCGCTACAAGAGAAAGTAAGTGAAAGGAAGGAATTTTAAAAGAATGGAACGAGACATCAAAAAGCTGATTGCTGAAATGACACTGGAGGAGAAAGCCGGCCTATGCTCTGGATCTGATTTCTGGCACACCAAGGCATTGGAACGCTTAGGCATCCCCAAATTCATGCTGTCTGATGGCCCTCACGGACTGCGCAAGCAGGAGGGGGAGGGAGACCACCTGGGACTGGGGGAGAGCATCGTTGCCACCTGTTTTCCAGCTGCCTGCGCGACCGCGTCCAGTTTCGACCCGGATCTGATTGAGAAAATGGGAGAGACACTGGGGCAGGAGTGTCAGGCGGAGGACTTAAGCGTCCTTCTGGGGCCGGGCGCCAATATTAAGAGGAGCCCTTTGTGCGGTAGAAATTTCGAATATTTTTCGGAGGACCCTTATCTGACAGGGAAAATGGCGGCCGCGCACATCCGTGGGGTACAAAAATGGGATGTGGGCACCAGCCTGAAGCATTTCGCGGCAAATAACCAGGAATACAACCGGATGAGCTGCTCTTCGGAGATGGATGAGCGCACTTTGTGGGAAATCTATCTGCCCGGGTTTGAAGCTGCCGTCAAGGAAGGAAAGCCCAAGACTGTAATGTGCAGCTATAATAAGATCAACGGGGTCTTTTCTTCTGAAAACAAAGAGCTGTTGACGGAGATTCTGCGGGACAAGTGGGGATTCGAAGGCTATGTTGTCACCGATTGGGGCGCGGTAGCGGACCGGGTGAAGGGAATCGAGGCCGGGCTGGATCTGGAGATGCCGGGTTCCAATGGGGAGAATGATGCCCTGATCGTCAAAGCGGTGCAGGAGGGAACACTGGACGAATCTCTGGTGGATCAAGCGGTTGAGCGGATTCTGAAAGTGCAGCTCTCCTACCTGGATCACCGGCATCCGGAAGCGGTGTATGACCGGGCAGCGGATCACCAAAAAGCCATCGAAGTGGAAAAAGAATGTGCGGTATTGCTTCAAAATAATGGGGTTTTGCCCTTAAAGGAAGGTCAGAAGGTGGTCTACATCGGGGAGTATGCGGAGCATCCCCGGTACCAGGGCGGCGGTTCCAGCCATGTCAATTCCAGCCAGATCTCAGATGCCCTTTCCTGTGCGCTGGAGAAGGGACGTCAGGTTACCTATGTGAAGGGATTTCCTGGCGATGTCGATGAGCTGGATGAGGAAGAACTGCAAAGGGCAGTGTCCGCGGCGAAGGAAGCGGATGTGGCTGTGATTTTCGCGGGCTTGCCGGATATTTTTGAGTCGGAGGGCTATGACCGGGAATCCATGGCGATGCCGGACTGCCAGCTGCGGGTCATTGATGCCGTCACAGCGGTGCAGCCAAATACCGTAGTCGTTCTCCACAACGGCAGTCCCATTGAGTGCCCGTGGGCGGAGAAAGCGGCCGCGATTCTGGAGATGTATCTGGGCGGTCAAGGAGTCGGTGCCGCGGCTGACGCTCTTTTATGGGGAGAGGCCAATCCCTGCGGAAGACTGGCTGAGACTTTCCCGCTGCGGCTTGAGGACAATCCCAGCTATCTGAATTATCGCGGGGATGGGAAGAAAGTCTATTATACAGAGGGCGTTTATGTGGGATATCGCTATTACGACACCAAGAAGCAGCCGGTGCGCTGGGCATTCGGCCATGGACTGTCCTATACAGACTTTTCCTACTCCAACCTGCGCTGTTCCAGGGACACCTTCGGGGACGAGGACACGGTGGAGGTATCGGTGGATGTCACCAATACCGGTTCCATGGCAGGCAAAGAGGTGGTCCAGCTCTATATCAGCGATCTGACCGGCACCTTCGGACGCCCCGCGAAGGAGCTAAAGGGATTCGCCAAAGTACATCTTCTCCCCGGAGAGACGAAGACAGTCACAATGCAGATTGATGCGCGGTCTCTTTCCTATTATAATGTGGACCTGCATGACTGGTATGCTCCCAGCGGGCAATACGGTGTCCTCATCGGACATGCCAGTGATGACATCCGACTCACCGCCCAGATTGGCTTCACCACCCGGAAGGTGCTGCCCATGGTGGTCTGCGCGGATACGACCATCGGAGAGCTGCTGGCCAATCCCGTCACAGCGAAAGTGGTGATGCAGATGATGCAGACCTCCGCTGGAGATGACGACCGCATGAAAGAGGCTGCCGGCCAGAGCGAGACGGACGCGAAATCAGCAGAGGCGATGATGTACGGCATGCCGCTGAAATCTCTGATTAGTTTCCAGGTGATGACGAGAGGGCAATTGGACAGCTTTGTCCAAATGTTGAACGGTCTGCTGGAAAAGAGTGCATAATGCATAAAATGATTGGAACTCTCTGCCCGGTTCATCGGGCGGGAAGTTCTCACGTCATCAGACTCACGCAGGCATAAAAAGCAGGGAGAACAGTTCGCATAATGACAGGAAAAGTATCTGAAAAAACCGTATTTTCCCTCACAGGGTGGGCGAAACGAAACGAAAAAAGGAAACCAAAATGTCAGAAGAATGCGGGGGAAACCTGAAAAGAGACATGTATAAAAATGCATTTCTGTTTAGATAAAGCTTGACTTACAAAGGGAAAGATGCTACTATCTCAAACAGTTTAAATTTCCCCAGACCGCTGATCCATGGTTACACTCTGTAGATTATGATGTATCAGGTTTCCATGAGGACGCGGTGATGCGGGAGGTTTGAACTAGGGACAAGAAGGGAAAGCGGATTTTCACGGCCAATGCGGGAGGCATTGATAGGTTAAATAAATAAGACCGCGGTTTGCGCAGGGGAGTTTTTCTGTGGATTTAAGAGGAAAAGCAGAAGACGTGATTGCCTGCGGGAGGCGAATCGCTTTTATTTTTTATTTCCATGAGAAGCCGCGATTCATGTAAGGAGGACAAGAGATGAAGACAAAAAAGAGACTGCTGGCGCTGCTTCTTGTATTTGCCATGCTGCTGAGTGCGGTAGGCTGCGGCGGTGGCGGCGGCGATGAGACGACAGGGGGAGCTGGAGAAGAGACGACTGGAGCAGTTGTCGAGACGGACCCCAACGCGACTTATACGTATACGGACGCGGTCAGCCAGCTGGCGACGAACTGGAATCCTCACACCTATCAGACGACGGACGACAGTTATCCCATGGATTATACGATGGTTGGCCTGTACACCACCGTCTATAACGACTCTCTGCATCCCATCGACGGGGTGGATCCTTATCAGGGATATGTGATTGTACCGGAGATGGCCGCTGACTTCCCCACTGATGTGACAGAGACAGTCAAGGCGGAGCATCCGGAATTTGGCATTCCTGAGTCCGCGACCAAGGGCTATGCTTGGACCGTACCGCTTCGCAGTGATTTGAAGTGGGAGGATGGGACCCCCATCAATGCCGAGACATTCGTAGAGTCCTTTAAGAGATTGCTGGATCCGAAGCTGATCAACTACCGTGCGGCAGATGCCTATGACGGGACGTACGCGATTGCCAATGCCATGGAATACTCCCTGTCCGGCCAGCCCAGCTTCATTTCCTTCGAGGAGATGGGAACCACCTATGAGGACTTCATCAAAGATGGACACACAGACGATGAGGTGTACATCGATATGATGAGTCTGTGGAATGTGAGTGCCGCCAGCAAGTATGGATTCGCTCCCATCACGGATGACACGATGGTTCGGGATCCTGCTGTGGAAGAGGGACAGCCGGAAGATTACGTATCGGCGAAATATCTGTATGACAATTATCTGGCAGCGGGGAAGCCGTATGAGGCCCAGGCCTCTACCTTCCTAGGAACCGTTGAATACAAGTATGAGGAAGGGTACTCCTATGACAACGTTGGATTGTATGCCAGCGGAGAGAATGAGCTGACCTTTGTATTCAAGGCTGCCTTTGACGGTTATTATCTTATGATGTATGCCATGAGCACAACCTGGCTGGTGAAGCCGGATCTGTACGATTCCTGCCTGAGCTCGACAGAGACCGCCTCCGGTACCGTGTGGTCCAGCACCTACTGCACCAGCGTGGAGACATCCTGCTCTTACGGCCCCTACAAGATTGATGCGTATCAGACTGATAAGTCCATGCATTTTGTAAAGAATGACAATTGGTATGGCTATACCGACGGCAATCACACCTATGTGGATCCGGAGGATGGTCAGACTTACAACATGTATCAGACCACAGCCATTGATACCCAGATGGTGCCGGAGGCCTCCACCCAGAAGACCATGTTCCTGGCTGGTCAGCTGATGGGCTATGGCCTGCAGGCGGAGGACTTTGATCAGTATCGGAATTCCGAGTATTGCTTCGCGACTCCGTCAGAGACAGTCTTCTTCCTGGTTTTGAACGGCTATACCGATGTAATTGAAGACAGAGAGAATGCGGCTGACTTTGATCAGAAGACCACGGACCTCCAGACGATGACGATCTCGAGCTTCCGGAAAGCGGCAGCGGTTACCTTTGACAGAGAGACGATGGCAGCGACGATTTCTCCGGCTCGTTCCGGCGGGTATGGTCTGATCGGCAGCGTTTATATCTTTAATCCTGAGACCGGTGAGACTTACCGGAGCACGGATCAGGCAAAACACGCACTGTGCTCTTTCTATGGCGTGGATGAGAGTCAGTATGCGTCCCTGGATGAGGCTGCAGCTTCGATTACCGGTTTTGATCCAGAAGCCGCGAAGGAATTGTACACCGAGGCCTATAATGAGGCACTGGAGAAGGGCTACGTCACCGACGAGGATGGCGACGGCATCTGCGACCAGACGATCACCATTACTTATGCCCTCGCGTCTGATAGCGATTTCATGACCAAGACCATTGACTATATGAATG
>CAZROZ010000025.1:0-12990 GCA_964601745.1 uncultured Lachnospiraceae bacterium
AATGAATATGCCCCATCTCTTTGCTGTGTCAATCCCGCAAGCCATTGGGAGAAAAGCGATGTCCTAATCTCCTCCTTTGGTTCATGATGCTGGTGTCAACGTCGGCTTTGAAAATGTGAGGAACGAATTGGCAGCATTTTGCATGGTCAAATCATCCAGACAGGTATGATATAATGATCTGCATCGACAGCAGAAAGTTCCGGACGCATACAGAGCAAAGCGCCTTTTCCTCTAGGGACAGTGCCCTTGTCCAGTTGAGCAAAAGTGCGAATTTGTTCCCTCCCCGGATCGACCGAACGCTTAATCTCCAGCGGATGCAGTTGTCCGTCGCTTTCCAGAATCAGATCGATCTCATTTCCGCTCTTGTCCCGATAATACCAGAGCAGACAATCCCGCGCAGCGTTATCATAGGTTTTTCTGATTTCTGAAACCACATAGTTTTCCAGGATCGCGCCATTCATCGCACCATTTTGTAAAATTTCCGGGGAAGAATACATCGTCAGGTACGCGACAAGTCCGGTGTCGAAGAAATACATTTTAGGCGTTTTTATGGTCCTCTTCAGCAGATTGTTGGAGTAGGGGCGAAGGAAAAAAATGATACCTGATTTCTCCAAGACCTGCAGCCAGCGTTTGGCGGTATCATCAGATACGCCGACATCCCGGGCTATATCGTGGACATTCAGCATCTGCCCGGCTCTGCAGGCGGCTGCGCGGACAAAATCCTGAAGCAAGAGTTTGTCCGCAGGGATGAGCAATTCACTGACATCCCGGTCAATATACGTTTGCAGATAACTGGAGTAAAAGACGCTGCGATCCGAAAATTTCCCACTGATATACCCAGGGAGGGATCCTTTCCAGATCCGCTCATAGATACCGTTCATATCAGTTGGAGTGCCGGCGGTTTTTCTCGCTCTCAGGTCAGTGAAATCGACGGTAAAAGGAGTGTTGTCGCCAGAACCATAGATCTCATGCTGGGACAACCCTGACATCTGGAAAATCGCCACACGCCCAGCCAGGGATTCCTGTGCCAGCTCCATCATATGAAATGACTGGGAACCGGTCAGCCAAAATGAACCGGGGGCAGCGCCGTTATCAATAGCTATCTTTATATGAGAAAACAGTTCTGGCGCATACTGCACCTCGTCAATAAGAATCGGCAGATCGTGGAGCTGCAGAAACAGTGCCGGATCATTTTTCGCCATGCGTCGTTCCGCGAAATCATCCAGCGTGACAAAGTTCCGGTCTACAGATGCCAGATGACGCAGGACCGTCGTCTTTCCGACCTGCCGTGGACCGGTGACCAGCAGGCAGGAATATTCCTTAGAAATGGCAAGAATGGAATCTTCTAGATCGCGTTTGATGTAATTCATAAATGGCCTCCAATTTGGCTGATATTCTATGTAATCTTATTTTAGCCAGTTCCAGGATAAATTCAAGAGAAATAGACTGACTGCTCTTTGAAGTCTGAAAGTTCCTCCCCTGTGATCCCATGGCTTCCACGTTTACTGGAACTGCTAATGCAAAGTCCGTCGAAGAAATATTCCTCACATTCACTTTATTCTACAGTTCTCTCCCCCATGCACACCAGTATTCACATTCCATTTTCGTCTTAGACACAAAAAACGGGCACATCTTCGCATTCATGTTCTTTCCCTAATTTACGCGAAAATGTGCCCCTGTCTTTCCTTAATTTCATCTAGACAAAAGATATGAAAAGTCTATCTTCCTTTTTTCTTAGGCCTTTTCCTCCACATAAGCAGAAGGTGCCGGTGCCACGCCTCTCTTCCACTCAATCGCGTTGACCAAGAAGAATACCACCACGCTGACAAAGCAGCCGAACACGACAGGCAGGATTCCCAGATAGAAATCACCTCCGCTTAAGATTTGCCAGAAGATAAATCCAGCTGTCCCGGCGAAAAGTGAAATAATCCCGGAATGCTTTGTCGCCTTGGGCACCGCCAGGCCAAGCCCGTACGCGGCAAATGGTCCCGCACACCGTATGCCGAAGGCGAATGTATTCATGGTAGTAATCGGCACACCCAGCATAGAGATCAGCATAGCGATAATGGCCGCTACCACGTTGCAGCAGCGCGTAATCAGCACCAGCTTCTTCTCACTGAGTTCCTTCTTGCCGCCTAATCCCAGATACAGATCATTGACTACCATGGTGGACATGCACAGCAGATTGGAGTCCGCAGAGGACATCGTCGCGCAAATGATTGCAGCGGAGATCAGGCCGACAATCACAGCGGGTGCGTGAGCGCTGGTCACTGCCATCATCGCATTGCTGCCATCCGCCGCCAGGTTGGGAAGGGTGTCCTTCACCGCAAGAGCAGCCAGGCCAAGCAGAGTCGGGAAAATGGACATCGAAGCCATCAAAATTGCGGATAGCCAGGAAGCGTTCCTGGCAGTCTTCTCATCTTTTGCCGTCTCAAAACGGGAAACCATCTCAGGTCCGGCAAGGAAGGTGCAGAAATAATTGAAAATGTAACCGATGATAGTGATCCAGCCAATCTTCGTGAAACTCAGCTGAGCAGGAGGAAGTGCCGCGGAAATAGCGTCCCAGCCGCCGCATCCGTTGACGACGAAAGGCGTCGCAATCGCCAAACCCACCAGGATGATGACAAACTGAACAAGGTCAGAAATCTGGTCCGCAATCATGCCGCCAAAGGTAGTATAAAGGATGACCACGATCCCGGCGATCAAAAGAGCAACATTCATGGGAATCCCGGTCAGTGTGGCCACTACCGTACCGGAAGCAGCAATCTGGGAAGAAGTCAGGCAGAAGAGAGACAAAATACTCAGCACTGCCGTAAACGTGGAAGACACCTTTCCGAACCGCCTTCCCACCACCTCAGGGATCGTAACCGCCATAGCCTTTCTGATGCGCGGTGCAAAATACGCCAAAGGAATCATAGCAATGGACGCAGCAAGCACATACCAGATAGCGCTCATACCCCAGGAACCAAATGCCTTCTGGGCAAGTCCAGTGGTAGAACCACCGCCGATATTATTGGCAGACAGGGAAAATGCCACCATGAAGAGTCCCATCCGGCGGCCGGCCAGCATGTAGTCTTTGCTGTCCTTAATTTTCAGCTTTCCCACGATAAAACCTACGACCAGCATGCCTATCAGATAGGCACCTACAATAATGAGGGGAATAGGCTGCATATCATTTTCCTCCTAAAAATAAAAATTTCCTTTCATCCCGCCCCTCCCCCAATTGTTCGTATGAGCACCCAGATAGAAGGCTGCAGACACCATATGAAAAGCGGAACAAAAAAGATGGGGCAATTTTAGCACATTAGAACTAACCTGTAAATATGAAAAATCCGCAACGGTTAACTGTAACAAACTCTATGACGGCATACCGTCAAGGTTTAAAAATGAGTCCATAAGAATACATCTCAGTCAACTTGTTTTAATCTCCCCACTCTCGCTGCCATACCGAAAAATCGGTGCGTCCGAAGACGGCATTTCTCTCATGGGAAATAGGTATTTGATTTCGTGAGAAAAGAAGTCCCTGTCATTTTTCCAGCGCTTGAAGAGCAGACTGTGCCATCAGCGCAATGCTGATGGGAATGGCATCGTCATTCACACAGAATTCCTTGCTGTGCCATCCGGGATTTTCCCGGTCCGGGAAACCCGTCCCGATCCAGTAAAAAAAGGATGGAATCTCCTTTCCAAAGATGGCAAAGTCCTCTGAGCCCATATCCCCCTTGGGGACGACCAGATTCTCCTCTCCCACAATCTTCGTTGCCGCCTGATAAGCGACAGTAGTCATTTCTCGTCCGTTGTAAGTGACGGGAACCCGTGGGAAAAAGCGGATATCGCATTCGCAGCCGTAGGAGTCGGCAATCCCCCGCACCAGGGCGCTCAGGCGTTTCCCGGTCTGCTCGGTCACCTGATCGGAATGTGCGCGGATATCGCCGGTCATGACCAAGATCTCCGGCACGAAATTGTCAGGAGTACCCGCGTGAATGGAGAAAACTGCGCACACCAAAGGATCTCTGGGGTCTGTGTTGCGGCTGATCACCGTCTGAATTCCTTCAATGATCGCTGCCGACGCCACAATCACATCCACGCATTTTTGGGGAGAACCTCCGTGCCCGGTGACGCCCCGGAGCGTGATAGAAAATTGGGTCTTCCCCGCCATGATGGGACCTGGAATCACCGCAATCTGCCCACAAGGGAGCGTGGGTCTTGTATGCTGGGCAAAAATGCACATTGGTTTTTCCGGCAGCTTGTCCCACAGACCGTGCTCCAACATTTCCTTTGCGCCGCCGGTAGTCTCCTCCGCCGGCTGAAATAAAAAGACTACGTTTCCCTTTAGATCCTGGCGCATTCCCGCCAATAATTTCGCGGCTCCATAGAGGCATGCAGTATGAAAATCATGACCGCAGGCGTGCATGACTCCCGACGTCAAAGAAGCAGGATTATGGCTCTCCGGCTCCTGCACCGGGATGGCATCGATATCCGCCCGCAGCGCCACAGTCGGTCCAGGGATTTCTCCCCGCAGCAGCGCCACAACCCCGGTCTCCATGCCCAGATCGATCAGCTGCAGTCCCAGCTGAGTAAGTTTTTCTTTCAGCAGGGCTGTCGTGCGATATTCCTGAAAAGATACCTCCGGGTGACGGTGCAGGTCGTCCTTCAGCGCTTTGATTTCCGGGGTTAATTGATTTGCCTGTTCTAATATTTTGTTCATAGATCTCGTTCCTTTCTCATCATGAGTCACCTCAGCAGATCAGTCTGGTAAAAAAATGACAGTATCTGATTCGCACCTGCCAGGTATAAAACATGCACAGTCAAAAGAGGCCGGCCAGCCTCCAAAGCGGACACTGACCTCCAATGGACCCGGTCATTGTATCATTTTCCCGCAAAAAATCCAAATGAAACATCCGCAGCAAGGGAGCTCCTTCGGAATGAACCAAGCTGCTAGAATCCCCTTGACTTTCTTTTTCCGGTTTACTATAGTTAACGACATTCAACATCTCGCTTTAATTTAAAAAAGTATACAGTGGTTTTTTATTGTTGAATTCATTGAAAATCAAAACGAATCTAATGATATCATGGCGGAAGCCCTTGACTCACGGCATGCTTGCATGCTAATGGGGAAAAGGGTTGTCTACCCGCCCCAATAGGAGAAAATATTGGGGTAGGGGCCCCACGGATTCCGAATATTGAGCAGATCGGATGAGTCAGACAGTTTATTTAAAGGAGGTGAGGGTGCGCTTTCCTAATTTAAGTACCTCTCTGAATGGGAAGTCGGCGCACAATACAAATGGATTTTCAAGCAATCAAGGCAGCTGCCGCCGGATATCAGGCAGACATGGTTCGCTTCTTGCGGGAAATGATCTCCCATCCCAGTGAGAGCTGTGAGGAGAGGGAGGTTGCCCTGTGCATTCAAGCGGAAATGGAAAAATTGGGCTATGACCAGGTGGAATTGGACAGTCTGGGGAACGTCATCGGCTGGATGGGGGAGGGAGATCATATCATCGCCATCGATTCCCACATTGATACCGTCGGCATCGGCAATCGGGAGAATTGGACAGCCGATCCTTATCTGGGCTACGAAGATGGTGAAATCATTTACGGCAGAGGCAGCTCAGACCAGGAAGGAGGAATGGCGGCAGCCGTTTACGGTGTGAAGATCATGAAGGATCTGGATTTGATTCCAGCCGGTTACAAAATCATGGTGGTGGGATCTATCCAGGAAGAAGACTGTGACGGCATGTGCTGGCAATCTATCGTAAATCGGTTTTTCCCGAAAAAAGGCATTAACAAAGAGCAGGTGGAATTCGTCGTCTCCACTGAACCCACAGACGGCGGAATTTACCGGGGACACCGGGGACGCATGGAGATCCGGGTTGACGTGAAGGGCATCTCCTGTCACGGATCCGCGCCGGAGCGGGGTGACAACGCCATTTACAAGATGGCGGATATCATCCAGGATGTGCGGGCATTGAACGAAAATGGAGACAACGACGATTTGGAAATCAAGGGGCTCGTCAAAATGCTGAATCCAAGATACAATCCGGAGCACTATGAGGATGCCCGATTTCTGGGCAGAGGCACCTGCACCGTTTCCCAGATCTTTTACACCTCTCCCAGTCGCTGCGCCGTGGCGGATTCCTGTGCGATCTCCATTGACCGCCGCATGACAGCCGGCGAGACCTGGGACTCCTGCCTGGAGGAAATCCGCAATCTTCCCCATGTGAAACAATACGGGGACGATGTGAAAGTGTCCATGTATCTGTATGACAGACCTTCCTGGACCGGGGAAGTCTATGAGACGGAAGCTTATTTCCCCACCTGGATCAATACGGAGAACGCGGCCCATGTTCAGGCCTTGGTGGATGCGCATCACGCCCTTTTTGGGGACCAACGGATCGGGGCACCCAGTGCCATGCCGCTGCGGGATCGCCCATTGGTGGACAAATGGACCTTTTCCACCAACTGCGTCTCGATTCAGGGCAGATACGGTATTCCCTGTGTCGGGTTCGGTCCCGGCGCGGAGAGTCAGGCCCATGCCCCCAATGAAATCACCTGGAAGCAGGATTTGGTCACCTGCGCAGCGCTCTACGCTGCGGTTCCGGGACTTTACCATCCAGAAAATAAAACCGATGCCGCCCAATTCCGGGCGACACTGACAGACAATGATATCAAGTGAGGACGGGGAAATGACCCTCGCTGGGTGGAGCTGAGACGAGGATCGCATTAACGCATTGAATGGCAGAGTCCCGCTTCCCAATCTCACGTTTCCTGGAAGAGCAATCCGTGGGCTTTCATTTATGATAGCATCCCGCTTGTGAAGCATGGGAGTCTAAGCTTGACCTCATTTAAAAATTAACAATCAGAAATGAAAAGGAGTACACGAAATGGAGATCACACTGCAGACCTACCTGGACAAATTAGATACTTTGGATTTTAAAAACATGTATCAGGGAGATTTCTTTTTAACCTGGGAAAAAACCGACGATGAAATTGCGGCGGTTTTTGCCGTGGCAGATGCCCTGCGCTACCTGCGGGAACACAATATTTCCACGAAAATCTTTGAAACCGGACTGGGTGTCTCTCTCTTCCGGGACAATTCCACCCGCACCCGCTTTTCCTTCGTCTCCGCCTGTAACATGCTGGGACTGACGGCTCAAGACCTGGACGAGGGCAAGAGTCAGATCGCGCACGGCGAGACCGTCCGGGAGACCGCCAACATGGTCTCTTTCATGGCAGATGTCATCGGAATCCGGGACGATATGTACATTGGAAAAGGCAATGCCTACATGCACCAGGTGGTGGACGCTGTGACCGAGGGTCATAGAGACGGTGTATTGGAGCAAAAGCCCACTCTGGTCAATTTGCAGTGCGACATCGATCATCCCACCCAGTGTCTACCGACATGCTCCATATCATTCATGAATTTGGCGGCGTTGAGAATTTAAAAGGAAAGAAAATCGCCATGACCTGGGCTTACTCGCCCTCATACGGCAAACCTTTGTCTGTTCCCCAGGGCGTCATCGGTCTCATGACCCGGTTCGGCATGAATGTGGTACTGGCACATCCGGAGGGCTATGAAGTCATGCCGGAGGTGGAGGAAGTCGCCCGCAAAAACGCGGCTGCCACCGGCGGTTCTTTCTCGAAAACCAATTCCATGGCAGAGGCGTTTCAGGGCGCTGACATCGTCTATCCCAAGAGCTGGGCTCCCTTTGCCGCCATGGAAAAGCGCACAAATCTCTATGACAAAGGCGATAGCGAGGGAATCAAGGAACTGGAAAAAGAACTGCTCTCTCAAAATGCGAATTTCAAAGAATGGTGCTGCACAGAGGAATTGATGAAAACCACCAAAGACGGGAAAGCGCTGTACCTGCACTGCCTGCCCGCAGACATAAACGGCGTCTCCTGCGTGGACGGCGAAGTGGAGGCCAGTGTCTTTGACCGGTATCGGACTCCCCTCTACAAGGAAGCCTCGTTTAAGCCTTACATCGTCGCCTCCATGATTTTCCTGGCAAAATGCAAAGATCCGCAGGCAGTCCTAAGGGCACTGGAACAAAGAGGCATCAAACGACAATTCGCGCAATAATGCAGATGAGGGGGATTTCATATGGGAAAGCGAATTGTCATCGCTCTAGGCGGCAACGCCCTGGGCAAAAATCTGCCGGAACAGATGGCTGCTGTCAAACGGACCGCAAAAGCCATCGCTGATTTGATTCAAGCAGGGCACCAGGTCATCCTCTCGCACGGCAACGGTCCCCAAGTGGGGATGATACAAAAGGCCATGGCGGAGCTCACCCGGGCAGAACCGGAGACATATATTCCCTGCCCTCTTTCCGTCTGTGTCGCCATGAGCCAGGGATATATCGGCTACGACCTGCAGAACGCGCTGCGGGAGGAGCTGCTGGACCGGGGCATTCCAAGAGGCGTCGTCACCGTGCTCACTCAGGTGGAAGTAGACCCCCATGATCCGGCTTTCTCTCATCCCACAAAGCCCATTGGAGCATTCATGAGCAAGGAAGAAGCAGATCGGATGATCAGAGAGCGGAATTATCAGGTCATAGAGGATGCCGGTCGGGGCTGGCGACGGGTGGTTGCCTCGCCCAAACCGCTGGGCATCGTTGAGATTGAATCCATCCGGGATATGGTCCACGCCGGCCTGGTGGTAGTCGCCTGCGGTGGAGGCGGGATTCCCGTCTATCCCACACAAGGGCATCACTTGAAAGGAGCGGCTGCAGTCATTGACAAGGATTTTGCCTCTTGTGTCCTGGCCAAACAATTGGATGCGGATCTTCTCATCATTCTCACTGCGGTGGAGAAAGTTGCCGTCAATTTCGGCAAGCCGGACCAGCGGTGGCTGGACCGCATGTCCGCAAAAGAAGCAGAGCAATTTTTGCGGGAGGGGCAATTCGCACCCGGCTCTATGATGCCGAAAGTCCAGGCTGCGGTGGATTTTGTCACCTCTTCTCCCGGACGCACCGCCCTGATCACCCTGCTAGAAAAAGCGAAAGACGGGGTAGAGGGAAAAACCGGCACTGTGATCTATGCGTAAAAAGTGAAAAATTGAATGATGTCGTTCCATATAAAGTCATCTCTATTATCAAATACACCTTCAAAATCAAAACATCCCTGCAGGAATTTCATGCAAGGATGTTTTGATTTATGGACAAGAAAGAAAGCAACCTCTTTTAACAAGAGAAACCTTCAAGGAAGCATCTTCTCATATGTCTCAGATCTTACCGCCGCAGTGAATGATTTACATCTTATTCTCCACTACGCTGCAGTGAATAATTTACATCTTATACTCCACTAAATTGATCATCTGAACATCTAAGTCATCGCTAAGCTCCTGGAGAGGATCCTTTTTCCTATCTTCCTCATTGTCATCCGAATCCCTGCCATCCACCTTGATCTGCGTCACATCCTGGGATACAAAATACACAGCCTCCTCCTGCTCAGAGCTGCAGCAAACAGTGACACAATCCGAAATGCGCAGCTTTTCCATGATTTCATTGGGAGCGAGTTGGTCAGAAAGTCTCACCTGTACACAGTCCACGACTTTGACGCCGGAGGGATACTTCTCAAAGATTGTCTTTCCAATTTTTACCACTGTTTGATCGCTAATTATTCCCTGTAAGGGGTCTACGAGTTTTAATTCCTTGTAATTGCTGTCCAAGTCTGCAAACGCCTCCTCCAGCGATTGATCCAGCTTCACCGTTCCCCCTGCATAGAGATACTGCATCTTTGCGAGCGATTCTGAATCTGATATGATAACATCGCCGCTGACGCAGATTTTCGATCCGTATTTTCGCAAGACGGAAGGTTTCAGCTCTATGTTTCCCTTTATGAAGGTCGTGCCATTCGGAACCACCTGGATTTCTCCCGTCTCTTCCAGATAGGGGAGAAGTCCGTTCACTTTTCCATTCGCAATCACATATTTCTTCGCCTCAAATCCGATTTTTTTCTCAGAAAGTGCGTCTACATCCAGATCGCTGTCCAGGAAAAACATGGTCCCGGGACAATAATAAATGGGATTCTTCGCTATCGCGACAAACAGGTTATCGATCACCGTATTGGAATCCAGGATCACTGCACCGTCAGGATAATACTTGGTATTTCCGTTCACCTGTACATTCTGCAGCTTTCCCCTGGCGCCGCGGGGCATCCACGCGTTTCCATTGACCACGATCTTGAAAAAAGTCGAGGCTGCCTCGACACTGTGGATGATCAGGGATCCATTGGCCATCAAGAGGACTCCCTTTCCATCGGCATCCGCCCCAATCTCCTCCCTTCCGTTGACACACTTTACCTGGATATCCTGCCCGCCCGGCACCTCGACGATGGACGCCACATTCAAATTTACCGGATACCGGTTTAAAATCTCCTTCGCACGCTCATTGACAAGCAAAAGAGCGGCGTTGATCAAAATCGACTCATATCCCGTCAGACTCTCCTCACTGACATCTCTCGCGTCGCACACTGCAGCGTTGATCATTTTCTTTTTCATAGCGTACTGTCCTCCTTTTCGTCTTTGATCTGCTCTCTCAGCAATTTGCGTGCCCTGCTTAACATCGCCCTGATACCGGAAGGAGAAAGCCCATATTCCTCCGCCAATTCCGCTGAAGAATATCCGAGAAAATACCGTCTGAAGAATACGGATGCCATCTCTGCAGGCAGTTTTGACAACAGCTCTGCCGTCTCCGCTCCGGAAAAATCATCTGCGAATGTGCTCACCACATTTTCCGGCAACAGATTGCGCTCCAGTCTCTTTCGCCGGCACTTATCGAAAAATAGATTTCTCGCCACCCGGTAGAGCCACGCCCGCTGCTTCCTTTCCTCCAGTTCTTCCAGAAGATCAAGATTGGCGAGTGCCCGCATAAAAGTCTCCTGCAGGAGATCCTCCGCATCACTCACATTGCCGCAAATTCTGCAGCAATATCGGAACAACTCGCTGCAGTACACCGTATACAGCTTCTCGACCATGTTTCTCTCCCTCCTCCCTTCGGCTTTCACTGATTATGACGGATGAGGCAGGCAAAGTGTTTTTCCAGGTTTCTTGCAAACTTAAGTTCATAGGACGGTGTGCTTCTGCTATTGAGTGTGTTTGCAGCAATGGACTTAACATTCAGGATTTAATGATATATACCTCGGATTGTTCCGCGCTACGCGCTCCCGTAATCAAAAAGAACACCTCCCGGTCTTAAATCTGGGGGTGTTCCTTTTATCTATTGTTCCTCTGATTATTTCATTTCCAGGAGAATTCTCCCATGCTCCACGTATAGAGCACCACCATAAAGAAAAGTCCGAACAAAGTCCTTTACAGCAGCCCTACCGCGTCATTAAACGCCTGGATCAATTGATCCAGTTCCGCTGCCTGCGCATGCACCGCGTCCCATGTCCCGGCGGTATCATACCACAGATCATTCAGATCCTTCACATCTTTTCCCTGCTGCTCCACCCAGGTATAGTATTTCAGATTATGAATCCGTTTCCGATCGGGATAGGTCAGCTCCATCATGCTGTCAGTCCGAAGTCCTAGCATATGAACACGGTGATCCAGGGCTGCTTCTCTCTCAGTATAGGCGCCGTGCATTTCATTCAGTTCCTGAATCCTGCTCTGATACATGACTGCGGAATCTGTCAGCACGGTCACTACCACATCGTGCGCTGTGAGCTCATAATATTTTGCCATCTTGACGCAGCAGAGTACATTAGCGATGCCGCTGATACCAAGCCAGGTCAGTTTTTCCACCAGTTCCCGATCCAGCCCCAAGTCCTCTTTCAGATACTGCTGTCCCTCCGGCGTATTGAAAAGCCGCAGTAGACGCTGGCTGTCCTCATCATCAATGTCAATGACCATATCGGTATTTTTCACGTTGTGGATCCACGGAATGTGCTTGTCTCCAATGCCCTCGATGCGATGGCTGCCAAATCCATTCTCCAGAATAGTGGGGCACTGCAGCGCTTCTCCCACCGCCAGTCTCAGTCCGGGATACCGCTCTTTCAGCAAATCCCCAGCGCTCAACGTGCCGGCAGAACCGGAGGTAAAGCACGCGCCGACGAAATGATCCCCTGGATGCTTGACGGCCTCATACAAATCCGCCAGAGCATTACCGGTGACATTATAGTGCCAGAGAGGATTTCCCATTTCCTCGAACTGATTGAAAATCATCATGCTGGGGTCCTGCCTCAATTCCCATGTCTTATCAAAAATTTCTTTCACATTGGATTCTGAACCGGGCGTGGCGATCACCTGTCCGGCAATGCTGCTCAACCATTCAAATCGCTCTCTGCTCATTCCCGCGGGCAAAATCGCAACAGAATCGCACGCCAGAAGTTTCGAATTAAAAGCGCCTCCCCGGCAATAATTTCCAGTGGAGGGCCAGACCGCGTGGTGACGGGTCACATCAAACTGTCCGGTCACCAGCCGTGGCGCGAGGCATCCGAAACTGGCACCCACTTTGTGGCAGCCGGTGGGAAACCATTTACCCGCCATGGCAATAATGCGGCAGGGAACACCGGACAAAGCAGGCGGAATCTCCACGTAATTCGGGATTTGCTGGAATAAACCGCCGCTCTCCTTCGCCTCGTTCTTCCACGTAATGCGAAACAGGTTCAGCGGGTTCACATCCCAAAGTCCCACGTCTTTCAACTGATCTTGTATCTTCTCGGGGATTGTCTCCGGATGCTGCATCTGAGATATGGTAGGGATGATGACGTTATTTTCCCTCGCCTTTTCGATATTGTGAGCCAAGCCCTCTTTTTGAATTGTCAGATCAATCTTATTCATATGTATAACCTCCTTCTATGAAGCATGCGGTGAGGCTTCGCTATTCATCGCCGTCTCACTCGCATTCTCTTCCCTCATCTTACTAGTATCGCTCTCGCTTTGCAATCATTTTCGCTACCGACTATTTTTAAAGAGGTTTTCCTGCTGCCTGTCATGTGATGACATGCTATGCTTATGAATTAATTGATTGACCATTTTTTTGTGATCCCTTG